>NZ_JBIQNC010000030.1:0-17644 GCF_044462705.1 Xenophilus sp. | reverse complement strand
CGGCGGTGATGAGGGTGCTGTAGGTCGTCATGGCGCGCGCAAGGAAAGGCAAGCGACCATTGTGCGGGCACTCGGCGCCCCGTGCACGCGGCCGGCGCCTCAGTGCTCCTCGGCAGGCGCTTTCGGCACGGCCCGCTGGCGCAGCACGGTGGCGGCGACGCCGCTGCCGATGATCAGCGCGATGCCTGCCCAGCCGGCCGCGTCGATGCGGTCGCCGAACAGCAGCACGCTGTACATCGCCGCGAACACGATGCCCGAATACTGCAGGTTGGCCACCACCAGCGTGGCGGCAGGCGTGTGGGCGCTGGCGTAGGCGTAGGTCAGGCACAGCTGGCCCAGGGCCGCCAGCACGCCCACCGGCACCAGCCATGCCGCATGCCGCCACGACCAGGCCGACACGCCGGTGAACAGCATCCACAGCACGCCAGCGACCATGGAGCCGACGGCGAAGTAGAAGACGGTGCGCGTCTCGGGCTCGCCGATGCGCGACAGCGCCATCACCTGCATGTAGGCGAAGGCGGCGCCAATGCCCGACAGCAGGCCCACCATGCCGGCGAAGGCGTCGGTGCCCTGGGTGGTCGGCTTGAGCAGCAGGATCACGCCCGCGAAGCCGGCCACCACGGTCAGCGTCAGCGATCCCTGCATGGGCGGCAGCGGCATGCGCCCGTTGCGGCCGGGCACCGGCGCCCAGGCCAGCAGCGCGCCGCCGACCAGGAAGGCGGCGATCCAGATGCTGCTCATGTAGTTGAGCGTCATGGCGGTGGCCAGCGGGATGTGCGCGATGGCGTAGAACCACGAGCCCATCGAGGCGGTGCCGATCACGCTGCGCCAGGCATGCATGCCGGGGTAGCGGGTGGCCAGCGGCACGCCCTGGCGCCGCGCCAGCACCGCGATGAAGGCGATGCCGATCACGCCGCGCCAGAACACGATCTCGGCGCTGGTGAAGTGCGCGGAGGCGTACTTGACGCACACGCCCATGCTGGCGAACAGCAGGGCCGACAGCACCATCCACAGGCCTTGCATGCCCGCTCCCCTGGGTCAACGACCCGTGAATTGAAAAGGGCGCCCCCGGCCGGAGGCGCCCCGCAGTGACGATGAACCTGTGTCGTTCACCTGCAACCCGGCGTGGCCAGCCGCTGCAGCGCGCCCGGCACCGCGGCCAGGCGCTGGCGGTACCACTCGTGGAAATGCTGCATGCCGTCCTCCATCGGGCTCTGGTAGGGGCCGACCTCGCTGTCGCCGCGCGCCATCAGGGCCCGGCGGCCGGCGTCCATGCGCTCGGCGATCTCGTCGTCCTCGATGCAGGTTTCCATGTAGGCGGCCTGCTGCGCCTCGACGAACTCGCGCTCGAACAGGGCGATCTCCTCCGGGTAGTAGAACTCGACCATGTTCATGGTCTTGCCCGGGCCCATCGGGTGCAGCGTAGAGACGGTGAGCACGTGCGGATACCACTCCACCATGATGTGCGGGTAGTACGTCAGCCAGATGGCGCCGTATTCGGGCGGCTGGCCCTCGCGGTACTTCAGCAGCTGCTCGTGCCAGCGCTGGTACACCGGGCTGCCGGCGCGGCCCAGGCGGTTGGCCACGCCCACCGTCTGCACCGAGTACTCGGGCTTGAACTCCCAGCGCAGGTCGTCGCAGGTGACGAAGTTGCCCAGGCCGGGGTGGAAGGGGCCGACGTGGTAGTCCTCCAGGTAGACCTCGATGAAGGTCTTCCAGTTGTAGTTGCACTCGTGCATCTCCACCCGGTCGAGGTGGAAGCCGGTGAAGTCGAGCGCGGCGCGCGGGCCCATGTTCGCCAGGTCGGCGGCGATGTCGCGGCCGTTGTCCTCGAACAGCAGGCCGTTCCACTCGCGCAGGGGCCAGGTCTTGAGGTTCAGGCACGGGTCCTGCGCGAAGTGCGGCGCGCCCAGCAGCGTGCCGGTGGGCTGCGCGCCGGCGGCGTTGTAGGTCCAGCGGTGCAGCGGGCACACGATGTGGCCGCTGGCGCGCGCATCGAGCTGGCCGCGCCCGCGCAGGATCACGGCCTGGCGGTGGCGGCAGACGTTGGACACCAGCTCGACGCCGCGCGGCGTATGGACGAGGGCGCGGCCCTCGCCCTCCTGGGGCAGGGCGTGGTAGCTGCCGGGTTCGGGCACCGCGAGGCGGTGGCCCACGTAGCGGGGGCCGTTGGCGAAGAAGGTCTCCATCTCGAGGGCGTACAGGGCCTCGTCGAAATACGCGGAAACCGGAAGTTGGCTCGAAGCCTGCTGCAGTCGAAGACTTAAATCAGACATGGGTGACCTGACCAAGCTCCCCACAGGGAGGTGTAAAACCGAGAACCCCCGCCTCTTTCCTGCGACTGAGCCGCCCGGCGGATTGCAGGGCCAACGTCTCCGCGGAAAAAGTTGCGCCGGCGAAGGCCGGCGCGGGAATGAGCAGGGATTGTACCCCGGAGATATCTGCGCGCTGAGGTGCGGCCTTCTAGAATCACCGGTTTCTTTCCGGTCTTTGCATGCCCAAGGCGCCTTCCTCTCCCGCCGGCTCCGACGCCGCGCCCCTGCCTGCCACCTACGAGGCGGGCGTGCAGGAACTCGAACAATTGGTCGCCGCACTCGAATCGGGCCAGCTGCCGCTGGACCAGCTGCTGGTCAGCTACCAGCGCGGCGCGGCGCTGCTGGCCTTCTGCCGCGACAGGCTGCAGGCCGTGGAGGATCAGATCAAGGTGCTGGACGCCGGCAGCCTGAAGGCGTGGTCGGGCCAATGACGGCGACGACGGCCGCGCTGGCCCCGCGCTGGAGCGCGGACGAACTCTCCGACTGGATGACGCCACAGCTCGACAGGGTCGAGGCGGCCCTGGTGCGCTGGGTGGGCGCCGATGCGCCGGCCCACCTGGGCAAGGCCATGCGCTACGCGGTGCTCGACGGCGGCAAGCGCCTGCGCCCGCTGCTGGTGGTGGCCGCCAGCCAGGCGGTGGCGCCGCTGGCCGGCGCGCCGGCGCCGGCCGTCGAGGAGGCCGCGCTGCGCGCCGCCTGCGCCGTCGAATTGATCCACGCTTATTCGCTGGTGCACGACGACCTGCCGTGCATGGACAACGACGTGCTGCGCCGCGGCAAGCCCACGGTGCACGTGAAATTCGGCGAGGCCGACGCGCTGCTGGCCGGCGACGCGCTGCAGGCGCTGGCCTTCGAACTACTGGTGCCCGACGGCGAGCGCGTGCCCGACGCCGTGCAGGCGCGGCTGGTGCGCCTGCTGGCCCGCGCCGCCGGCGGGCAGGGCATGGCCGGCGGCCAGGCGATCGACCTGGCCAGCGTCGGCCGGCGCCTGGCCGAAGCCGAGCTGCGCGAGATGCACCGCCTCAAGACCGGCGCGCTGCTGCAGGGCAGCGTCGAGATGGGCGCCGCCTGCGCCGGCGAGCTGCCGGCCGAAGTGCTGGCCGGCCTGCGCGACTACGGCGCTGCCCTCGGCCTGGCCTTCCAGGTGGTGGACGACATCCTCGACGTGGTCGCCGATTCCGCGACCCTGGGCAAGACGGCCGGCAAGGACGCCGCCGCCGACAAGCCCACCTACGTCTCGCTGCTCGGCCTGGACGGCGCGCGCGCCAATGCCGCGCGGCTGCTGGACGAGGCCCTGGCCGCCCTCGCGCGCACGCGGCTGTCCGACACGGCCGCGCTGCGTGCGCTGGCCCACATGGTGGTCGACCGCGACCGATAACGGCCGAAGCGCCGCCCCACGCATCCATGGCTCCCCTCCTTCCCACGATCAACGATCCCGCCGACCTGCGCCGCCTGGACCGCGAGCAGCTCAAGCAGCTCGCCGACGAGGTGCGCACCTGCGTGCTCGACAACGTCTCGCGCACCGGCGGGCACCTCAGCTCCAACCTCGGCACGGTGGAGCTCACGGTCGCGCTGCACTACGTCTTCGACACGCCGGAAGACCGGCTGGTGTGGGACGTGGGCCACCAGACCTACCCGCACAAGATCCTCACCGGCCGGCGCGAGCGCATGCCCACACTGCGCCAGCAGGGCGGCATCTCGGGCTTCCCGCAGCGCGCCGAGAGCCCCTACGACACCTTCGGCACCGCGCATTCGTCGACCAGCATCTCGGCGGCGCTGGGCATGGCGCTGGCCGCGCGCCAGAAGGGCGAGGACCGCCACGCCGTGGCGATCATCGGCGACGGCGCGATGACCGCCGGCATGGCCTTCGAGGCACTGAACAACGCGGGCGTCTACGACGACATCAACTTCCTCGTCATCCTGAACGACAACGACATGTCGATCAGCCCGCCGGTGGGCGCGCTCAACCGCTACCTGGCGCAGCTCATGAGCGGCCAGTTCTACGCGGCCGCCAAGCACGTCGGCAAGAGCGTGCTGCGCGCGGCGCCGCCGCTGTTCGAGTTCGCCAAGCGCTTCGAGCAGCAGGCCAAGGGCATGGTGGTGCCGGCCACGCTGTTCGAGAAGTTCGGCTTCAACTACATCGGGCCGATCGACGGGCACGACCTCGACTCGCTCATCCCCACGCTGGAGAACATCAAGCAGCTCAAGGGTCCGCAGTTCCTGCACGTGGTGACGAAGAAGGGCCAGGGCTACAAGCTGGCCGAGGCCGACCCGGTGGCCTATCACGGGCCGGGCAAGTTCGATCCCTCCGTCGGCCTGGTCAAGCCGGCCGCGGCGCCGAAGAAGACCTTCACCCAGGTCTTCGGCCAGTGGCTGTGCGACATGGCGGCCGAGGACGGCCGACTGGTCGGCATCACGCCGGCGATGCGCGAGGGCTCGGGCCTGGTGGAGTTCGAGCAGCGCTTCCCCGGCCGCTACTACGACGTGGGCATCGCCGAGCAGCATGCCGTCACCTTCGCCGCCGGGCTGGCCTGCGAGGGGCTCAAGCCGGTGGTGGCGATCTACTCCACCTTCCTGCAGCGCGGCTACGACCAGCTCATCCACGACGTGGCGATCCAGAACCTGCCTGTCGTCTTCGCGCTGGACCGCGCCGGCCTGGTCGGTGCGGACGGCGCCACGCACGCCGGCGCCTACGACATCGCCTACCTGCGCTGCGTGCCCAACATCAGCATCGCCTGCCCGGCCGACGAGGCCGAATGCCGGCAGCTGCTGAGCTCGGCCTACGCGCAGAGCCACCCGGTGGCGGTGCGCTATCCGCGCGGCGCCGGCGTCGGCAAGGAGCCGCCTCTCACGCTCGATGCGCTGCCCTTCGGCAAGGGCGAGCTGCGCCGCCAGGGCAGGCGCATCGCCGTCCTGGCCTTCGGCACGCTGCTGTACCCGGCGCTGGAGGCGGCCGAGGCGCTGGACGCCACGGTGGTCAACATGCGCTGGGCCAAGCCGCTGGACCTGGAACTGCTCAAGCAGATCGCTTCCACGCACGAGGCGCTGGTCACGGTCGAGGAGGGCGCGGTGATGGGCGGCGCCGGCAGCGCGGTGGCCGAGGCGCTGCAGGCCGCCGGCATCGCCATGCCGCTGCTGCAGCTGGGCCTGCCCGACCGCTTCATCGAACATGGCGACCCGGCCCGGCTGCTGGCCGGCGTGGGCCTGGATGCGCAGGGCATCCGGGCGGCCATCGAAACGCGTTTTCCCGAAGACAAGGCGTGATGCCGTGCGCATTGCCGCGCGTGCGTCCACCGTGCGCAGGGAAAACCCGCAAGGGGCACTTGTAAGGCGTTTTTACAATTGTTCTGCTCAGAGAACGCGGCCACGAGCCGCGTTCGTGTTTTTCATTCCTAACGGAGTTGCTTTCAGATGGATCGTCGTTCCCTCATCAAGAATGCCGGCATCGCCGGCGTGCTGGCTGCCGGTGCCGCACCGGCCGTGCACGCGCAGGCCGCGGTGCGCTGGCGCCTGGCTTCCAGCTTTCCCCGTTCGCTCGACACCATCTTCGGCAGCGCCGAAAAACTGTCGCAGACCGTCAAGGCGCTGTCCGGCGGCAAGTTCGAGATCTCCGTCCACCCCGCGGGCGAACTGATGCCCGCCTTCGGCGTGGTCGACGCACTGCAGGGCGACAACATCGAGATGGCCCAGACGGCCGCCTACTACTTCACCGGCAAGGACCCGGTCTTCGCCTTCAGCTGCGCCGTGCCCTTCGGCCTGACCGCCCGCCAGAACACCGCCTGGAAGCTCTACGGCAACGGCGGCAAGCTGATGGACGAGTTCTTCGCCCAGTACAACTTCAAGACCGCCAGCGCCGGCAACACCGGCACGCAGATGGGCGGCTGGTACCGCAAGGAGATCAAGACCGTCAACGATCTCAAGGGCCTGAAGATGCGCATGGGCGGCGGCGTGTTCGGCGAAGGCATGGCCAAGCTGGGCGTGGTCTCGCAGAACCTGCCGGCCGGCGACGTCTACCAGGCGCTGGAGAAGGGCACCCTGGATGCGGCCGAGTTCGTCGGCCCCCACGACGACCAGAAGCTCGGCTTCAACAAGGTCGCGCCCTTCTACTACTACCCCGGCTGGTGGGAAGGCGGCGCCGACCTGGAGTTCTTCATCAACGTCAAGAAGTACAACGCGCTGTCGGCCGAGAACAAGGCCATCCTCGACGCCGCCATGGCCGTCGCGGCGACCGACATGACCGCCAAGTACGACACCTACAACCCCATCGCGCTGAAGAAGCTGGTGGCCGAGAAGACCCAGCTCAAGGCCTTCCCGAAGGCGGTGATCGATGCCGGCTTCAAGGCCTGCATGGAGGTGTTCGCCGAGCACGAGGCCAAGTCGCCGGTGTTCAAGAAGATCCACCAGGACATGCGCGCCTTCCAGCGCGACCAGATCCTGTGGAACCGCTTCTCGGAGTTCCCGTTCAACCAGTACATGAACGGCGTGAAGATCTGACGGCCGCTGCGTCGACCGGACAAGAAAGACCCCTCGGTCAACCGCTTCGCGCTTGCCCGATCCCCCGAGGGGATGCTTTTTGTCTTGGGGCGGCCCGGCGACAAAAAAAGAAAAAGGCCCGCTGGCGACAGCGGGCCTTTTTGCTGGCGCGGGCGTGTGGCGCGGTCAGGCCGTACGGCTCGTGCGCCGGTACACGGCGCCCCAGGCCAGCCCCAGCACGGCCGCCGCCAGCGAGCCCGCCAGCACGCCCAGCTTGGCCGCGCCCAGGAGGCGCTCGTCGGCGAAGGCGAGCATGGCGATGAAGATGGACATCGTGAAGCCGATGCCTGCCAGCAGGCCGATCAGGCAGATGCCGCCCCAGGACACGCCTGGCGGCAGCCGGCACCAGCCCAGCCGCACCACGAGCCAGCTCGTGCCGATCACGCCCAGCGGCTTGCCGGCCACCAGCGCCAGCGCGATACCGACCATGATCCACTGCGGACCGCCGGCCGACAGGTCGATGCCGTCCATGCTGACGCCGGCATTGGCCAGGGCGAACAGGGGCATGATGCCGTAGGCAACCCAGGGGTGCAGCGCCGTCTGCACCCGCACCACCGGCGGCAGCAATTCCCGCTGGCCCAGCCG
Organism: Xenophilus sp.; assembly: GCF_044462705.1. NCBI lineage: Bacteria > Pseudomonadati > Pseudomonadota > Betaproteobacteria > Burkholderiales > Comamonadaceae > Xenophilus > Xenophilus sp. The sequence goes on along the minus strand of NZ_JBIQNC010000030.1, from coordinate 10,211 downwards.
GAGCTGCCTGAGCGCTCCCGCCGGGTGGTGCGTGCCGGTCTCGGCGCGGTCGTCATGCGCGCGCAGTTGCTCTGCCGCGTGCGTGACCAGATCCATGGGATGCTCGCGGGTGCGCAGCGCCACCACCGGGGTCATCATGCCGAGCACGACGCCGGCGAGCGTCGGGTGCGCGCCGGTCATCAGCAGGCCGGTCCAGACGATCGCGCCGGGCAGCACATAGGCCCAGGCCGAGCCGATGCCGATGCGCTGGAACCCGAGCACGATCAGGACGCCCAGCCCGGCAATGATGAAGCCGTGGTAGTCGAGTCCGCCGGAATAGAACAGCGCGATGATCAGCACGGCGATGATGTCGTCGATGATCGCCAGCGCCAGCAGGAAGACGCGCACGTTGGAAGGAATCGAGCGGCCCAGCAGCGCCAGCACGCCCACGGCGAACGCGATGTCGGTCGCCGTCGGCACTGCCCAGCCGTTCCGGCCTGCCGGATCGACGTTCAGTCCCAGGTAGATCAGGGCGGGCACGGCAACACCGCCCAGCGCGGCCACGATCGGCAGGCTCGCCTGTCTCAGATCGCTCAGCGCCCCTTCGTGGATTTCCCGCCGGATCTCCAGCCCAACCACCAGAAAGAAGACGGTCATCAACGCATCGTTGATCCAGAAGTGCAGCGATTGGGAATAGACGATGCTGCCGATGCCGACTGACAGCGGCAGATGCCACAGCGCGTGGTAGGCGTGGGCGAATGGGGAGTTGGCCCAGATCAGCGCGACGGCCGCCGCGATCAGCAGCACGCTGCCGCTGGCGGCTTCGATGTGCAGAAAGCGCTCAAGGGTGGCGAAGGCGCGTTCGGCCAGGAGCTGAGCGCGCGAAGGGTCTTTCCGAAGAGCGGGGCGGTGGATGGTCATGACAACTCCGCGTGGCGGCCCGACCAGCGCATGAACCTGTCCCACCGCGGCATGCGGCTGACACCCTCGCGCGATTCTACGCAGCGGCGACGGCCCGACGGGGGATCGGCCGCCGCGCCGCTCAGGGTTTCGACGCAGGCTGCTGCTGCAGCGCGTCCTGCATGGCCTTCATCGGATCGTCGTCCTGCGCCGCCGGCGCTTCCGGCGTGGCGGCGGCGCCCGGCTCCTGGGGCGCCGCTTCCGGCGACGGCTGCTCCTGCGGCGCCGGCTGCTCGTCCGAGCCGTAGCCGGCATCGCTGCCGTAGCCGCCGCCTTCCTCCGGCGCCAGTTGCTCGCGCATCTGCTCGCCGACGGCCTTCAGGTCGTAGTTCTGCGCCTTGTCCAGGTTGCCCGTGACCAGGCCGGGGAAGGCGATCATCACGCCGACCATGAACAGCTGGATCAGCACGAAGGGGATGGCGCCCTTGTAGATCTGCATCGTGGTCACCGGCTGCATGATCTTCTGCGTCACGCGGTCCAGGTAGGGCTTGTCGGGCGCCACGGAGCGCAGGAAGAACAGCGCGAAGCCGAAGGGCGGGTGCATGAACGAGGTCTGCATGTTCATCGCCAGCAGCACGCCGAACCAGATCAGGTCGATGCCCAGCTTGTCCGCCACCGGCGCCAGCAGGGGCACGACGATGAAGGACAGCTCGAAGTAGTCGAGGAAGAACGCCAGGAAGAACACCAGCACGTTCACGAACACCAGGAAGCCGACCTGTCCGCCCGGCAGGCTGGACAGCAGGTGCTCCACCCAGATCGGGCCGTCCGCCGCCTGGAACACCAGGCTGAAGATGGTGGCGCCGATCAGGATGAACATCACGAAGCTGCCCAGCTTGGTGGTGGTGGCCAGGGCCTGCGTGAGCAGCTTCATGCCCAGCCGCCCGCGCGACCAGGCCATGACCAGCGCGCCCACGGCCCCCATGGCGCCGCCTTCGGTGGGCGTGGCCACGCCCAGGAAGATGGTGCCCAGCACCAGGAAGATCAGCAGCAGCGGCGGGATGAGCACGAAGGTCACGCGCTCGGCCAGGCGCGAGAGCAGCCCCAGCCTGGCGTACTTGTTGACCAGAGCGATCAGCAGCGCCACGGCCGTGCCGCCGCACATGGCGACCACGACCTTCTCGTCGGTGGCGACGAACTTGACCTCCTCGCCCAGCCACCAGGTGTGCACCGCCTCCATGTGGCGCGCCAGCAGCACCGAGACGATGAAGGAGATCGCCATCAGCACCCCCAGCGAGCGGTAGCCGCCGCTGCCGTCGGCCTGGCGGTAGACGCGCGCCTCGGGCGGCAGCGCCGGCACGGCGGCCGGCCTGAAGATGGCCAGCACGGCGACGTAGGCCACGTAGCAGCCGACCAGCAGGAAGGCCGGCGCGAAGGCGCCCTTGTACATGTCGCCCACGCTGCGGCCGAGCTGGTCGGCCATGATGATCAGCACCAGCGAGGGCGGGATGATCTGCGCCAGCGTGCCCGAGGCGGCGATCACGCCGCTGGAGAAGCGCCGGTCGTAGCCGTAGCGCAGCATGATGGGCAGCGAGATCAGGCCCATCGAGATGACCGAGGCGGCGACCACGCCGGTCGTCGCGGCCAGCAGCGCGCCGACGAAGATCACGGCCAGCGCCAGGCCGCCGCGCAGCGGGCCGAAGACCTGGCCGACCGTGTCGAGCAAGTCCTCGGCCATGCCGCTGCGCTCAAGGATCAGGCCCATCAGGGTGAAGAAGGGCACGGCCAGCAGCGTGTCGTTGGACATGATGCCGATCAGGCGCTGCGGCAGCCAGGCCAGCACCGACGAGGGGAACACGCCCAGCTCGATGCCGATGAGGCCGAAGGTCAGGCCGGCGGCGCCCAGGCTGAAGGCCACCGGGAAGCCCAGCAGCAGGAAGACGACCAGCCCCGCGAACATGATCGGGGCGAAGTTGGCGGTGATGAATTCCATCGCGATCTCTCCGGGGCTCAGTGAGGCACGGCCCCGGTCTTCTTTTCCTCTTCGCGCTGGCGCAGGATCTCCGCCAGTTCCTCCTCGGCCGATTTCTCGCCCGCCTTGACGGTGGGGTCGGGACCGTCGCCGGTCAGGAAGGCGATGCGCTTGATCAGCTCGGACCAGCCCTGGACCATCAGCAGCACGAAGCCGATCGGCAGCGCCAGCCACACCGGCCAGCGGATCAGGCCGCCGGGGTTGCCGGACATCTCGCCCGTCTCGAACTTCTGCACCAGCATCGGGATGCCGTAGTACAGGACCAGCAGGCACACCGGCGTCAGGAAGAGGGCGAAGCCCACGATGTCGATCCAGATCTGCGCCTTCTTGGGCAGCCGGCTGTTGACGACGTCGATGCGCACGTGCTCGCGGTGCAGCAGCGTGAAGCCGGCGGCCACCAGGAACGACCAGGCGAACAGGTACCACTGCACTTCGAGGAAGGCGTTCGAGCTGGTGTTGAACACCTTCCGGACGACGGCGTTGATGGCGCTGATGGCGGTGGATGCCAGGATCAGCCAGATCACGTATTTGCCCACCTGGGCGTTGAGCCAGTCGATGGCCCGCGAAAGCTTGAGCAAGCCTTGCATGTCGTCTCTACCCCATTTTGAGTTGGATGCCCGTAAACACGACTGCACCCGACGCACCGGCCTCGTGAGCCGGCGGGTCGGGTGCAGCGGGCGGCGAATTCTAAATGTGCGGCCATGTCCTGCCCGTTGGGGACGACCCTCGCCGACCATAATCGTCCGATGCCCGACTCCCAGCGCCCGGCTGCCAGCCCGCACGGCACGGCGTCGATCGACGCCCCCGGCATGCGCCATGCCGGACGCGAACTGCTGTCGCTGGCGCTGATCGATGCGCGCAACCACACGCTGCACCTGCTGTCGCTGTTCGAGCAGGCGCTGCACTCGCCCGAACTGGACCTGCCGGCGCCGGTGCCGCCCGGCCTGCCTTCGCCGCGCTGGCTGGCCGGCCACATCGGCTGGTTCGCCGAGGCCTGGATCGCGCGCAACACGCAGCGTGCCCTGGGCGTGGCTTGCCCGGCGCGGCCGACGCGGCTGGCGGCCGTCGACTCCGGCGCCGACGCCACCTGGGACCCGCAGGTGTGCCCCCCGTCCGAGCGCGCCGGCCCCGGCGTGCCCGGCATGGCGGCCACCCGCGCCTACCTGCTGGAGACGCTGGAGGGCACGCTGGAACTGCTGGGCCGCGCGGCCGAGACCGACGCCGGCCTGTACTTCTACCGCCTGGCCCTGTTCCACGAGGACTGGCGCGGCGAGCAACTGGTGCAGATGGCGCAGGCGCTGGGCCTGCCGATCGGCGCCGCGCTGCCGCCGCCCGGCGCGCCGCGTGCGCCGCTGGCCGTGCCGGCCACGCGCTGGACGCTGGGCGCCGGCGAGGCGCCGGGCTTCCACCTGGCGCAGGAGACGGGCGCGCTGGCGCTGGACGTGCCCGAGTTCGAGATCGACGCCCAGCCCGTGACCTGGCAGCAGTTCTGCGAGTTCGTGGACGACGGCGGCTACGACCGGCCCGAATGGTGGTCGCCCGAGGGCTGGGCCTGGGTGCAGGCGAGCGGGCGGCGCGCCCCGCGCCACGTGGAGCAGATCGGCCTGGGCCACGGCGCCGGCGCCGGCGGCTCGGTGCTGCTGCGGCGCTTCGGCGAGACCGTGCGCGCGGCGGGGCCGCATGCGGCCATGCACGTGAGCTGGTGGGAGGCCGATGCCTGGGCGCGCTGGGCCGGGCGGCGCCTGGCCACCGAGGTGGAGTGGGAGATCGCCGCCTGCAGCGCCGCGCGCCGCGGCTTCCGCTGGGGCGAGGTGCAGGAGTGGACCGCCGGCACGCTGCGGCCCTGGCCGGGCCAGCGGGCCGACCCGTGGAGCGCCGGCACCGAGTTCGATCCGGCACCGGCCTGGTCGCGGGCGCGCGTGCTGCGCGGCGCCTCCTTCGCGGCCCGTTCGCGCATGCGCTCGCCGCGCTGGCGCGGCTTCGCGGCGCCGGGGTGGGACGCCGGCTTCGTCGGCTTCCGCACCTGCGCACCATGACCTGACAGGTCATCGACCGGCGGCCGCGGCGCGGCGACCATGCGTGCACCTCAACGCACACAGGAGATCGCCATGACCACCACCCCCGCCACCGTCGATGCCCGGGCCCTCGCCGGCCACTACATCGCGCTGTGGAACGAGCCCGACGCCGCGCGCCGCGCCGAGCTGCTGCGCAGCCACTGGTGCGAGGACGCCGCCTACGCCGACCCGCTGGCCGCCGTGCGCGGCCACGAGCAGATCAGCGCCCTGGTCGGTGCGGTGCAGGAACGCTACCCGGGCTTCCGCTTCGCGCTGATCGGCACGCCCGACGCGCACGGCGAGCACCTGCGCTTCTCGTGGACGCTCGGCCCGCAGGAGGCGCGCGACCTGATCCAGGGCACCGACTTCGCCGACCTGCAGGGCGGCAGGCTGCGCCGCGTGACCGGCTTCCTGGACAAGGTGCCGCAGGGCGCCTGAGCGCTGCTGCTCAGGCCGCGATCGAGTAGCCGCCGTCGACCGGGATCGCGGTGCCGGTGACGAAGTCCGAGGCGGCGCTGGCCAGGAACACGGCCGTGCCCGCCAGGTCCTTCGGCTGGCCCCAGCGGCCGGCGGCCGTGCGGGCGATGACGCGTTCGTTCAGGCCCTGCACCTGGCTGCGGGCGGCGTCGGTCAGCTCGGTGGCGATCCAGCCCGGCAGGATCGCGTTGACCTGGATGTTGTCGACGGCCCACGAGGCCGCCGTCGCCCGGGTCAGCTGCACGATGCCGCCCTTGCTGGCGCCGTAGGCCGGCGCGTAGGGGGCGCCGAAGATCGACATCATCGAGCCGATGTTGATGATCTTGCCGCCGCCGGCGCGTTTCATCAGCGGGTGCGCGGCGCGGCTGCACAGGAAGGCGCTGGTCAGGTTGGTGTCCATCACCTGCTGCCACTCGGCCAGCGCGAGTTGGTCCACCGGCTTGCGCACCGTGGTGCCGGCGTTGTTGACGAGGATGTGCAGCCCGCCGCAGCGCTCGGCCAGGGCGTCGAAGCCGCGCTGCACGGAGGCCTCGTCGGCCACGTCCATCGGCAGCGCGAAGCTGTCCGTGCTGCCGGCCGCGCGCAACTGCTCGACGGCGCCGGCGGACTTGGCCTCGTTGCGTGCCGCGACCGCCACGCGCGCGCCGGCCTGCGCCAGCCCCAGCGCCAGCCCCAGGCCGATGCCCCCGTTGCCGCCCGTCACCAGGGCGACCTTGCCGCTCAGATCGAACATCTCCTGACCGCCTTCCTCGTTGCCGTGAGTCAAAGCAGCCGATTGAACCAGAGCAGCGAGAGGCCCGCAGAGAGCAGCGCCAGCAGCGCGGCGCCCAGGGCGAAGAGGGCGGAAATCTCGGTCTCCTTCTTCTCCACCGTCAGGCGCGAGCTGAGCGTGTCGTAGACCTTCTTCAGGTCGGTGGCGGTGCCGGCGTAGAAGTACTCGGCGGCGGTCTGCTTGGCCACGGCCTTGAGCGTCTCCTCGTCCAGCCGCACCCGCATCGACCAGCCCTCGAAGCCGATGGTCTCGCCGTCGACCGTGCCGATGCCCACCGTGTAGACGCGCACGCCGCGGTCGGCAGCGGCCTTGGCGGCGTCCATCGGGTCCACGCCGGTGGTGCGCTGGCCGTCGGTGAGCATGATGATCGCGGCCGAACTGTACGAGCCCGGCGGCACCGGGGTGAACTCCTTCTTCTGCCGCCCGGCCTGCTCGATCGGGATGCCCTGCCGGCGGCTCGCCGGGCTGAAGTCCGTCACCTCGATGCCCGCGTCGGGGAACAGCGTGGCCAGCGAGACGACGATGGCGTTGCCGGTGGCGGTGGCACGCTGCAGGTGGAAGGAGTCGATCGCCGCCATCAGGTCGTCACGGTTGGTGGTGGGCAGCTGGGCCACGTTGGCGCTGCCGGCGAAGGCCACCACGCCCACCTTCACGTTGCGCGGCAGGTCCTTGATGAAGCCCTTGGCCGCCTCCTGCGCCGCCATCAGGCGGTTGGGCTTGACGTCCTCGGCGCGCATGCTGCCCGAGACGTCCATGGCCAGGATGATGGTCTGCTGGTTGGAGGGCAGCGTCACCACCGCCAGCGGCCGCGCGGCTGCGATCATCATCGCCACCAGGGCCAGCAGGAACAGCAGCGGCGGCAGGTGGCGGCGGATCGACTGGCCCGGGCCCATCGCCTCGCGCACGATCGACAGGCTGGCATAGCGCACCGCCAGCTTCTTCTTGCGGCGCAGCAGCCACACGTACAGCAGCACCAGCACCGGCACCGCGGCCAGCAGCCAGAGGAGTTGGGGCCAGAGGAAGCCCATCGGCAGGCCCCGGAGCAAGGTGGAGAAGTCCATATGCGTACCGGTCAGGGAGGATGCGTCAGGCCGCGGCGGCGGCGCGGCCGTGGCGCACGCGGCGCCGGCGCATGTCGGCGAAGCGCACCACGGCATCGACCAGGTCGTCGTCGGTGGAGAGTTCGAGCGTGTCCACGCCGGCACGGGCCAGCGCCTCGCGCAGCCGCGCCTCGCGCTCGGCCGCGATGCGGGCGAAGCGGCGGCGGAAGCCCGCGTCGTGCGTGTCCACCCACATCTGCTCGCCGGTCTCGGCGTCGGTCAGCGGCACCAGGCCCAGGTCGGGCAGCTCGCGCTCCAGCGGGTCGAACAGGCGCACCGCCACCACCTCGTGGCGCTGCACCAGGTGGCCCAGCGGCTTTTCCCAGCCCGGCTCGGAGAGGAAGTCGGACACCACGAACACCATCGAGCGCCGCGGCATCATGGCCGCCGCCGAGCGCAGCAGTTCGGCCAGCCGCGTCATGCCTTTCTGCGCCTTGGCGCCGCGGGCCGCGGGCGCACGCCGCGCCATGCGGTGCAGGAGCTGCAGCACCTGCGGGCGGCCGCCGCGCGGCGGCAGCACCGCCTCCAGCTCGGTGCCGTAGACCAGCGCGCCGACCCGGTTGCCGTGGCGCGTCAGCAGCCGCGCCAGCACGCCGACGAAGCCCTGCGAGATCTCGCGCTTGGCGCGCGTGCCGGAGCCGAAGTCCACCGAGCGGCTCAGGTCCAGCACGAACCAGGCGGCCATCTCGCGGTCTTCGGTGAACACGCGCACGTGCGGCTGCTGCAGCCGCGCGGTGACGTTCCAGTCGATGTGGCGCACGTCGTCGTGCAACTGGTATTCGCGCAGGTCGGCCAGGTCCAGGCCGGCGCCGCGCATCAGCGTGCGGTAGTCGCCCTGCAGCAGGCCGTCGAGCCGGCGCACGACCGTCCATTCGAGCCGGCGCAGCAGCCGCTCGGCGGCCTGCGCCGTCTCCAGCGGGCGCTCGTCGTTGGCGGCGCCGCCGGGCTTGGACTTGCGCCACCAGGCCATCACGCCACCTGCTTCTCGTGTTCGAGCGGGCGGGCCGGCGGCGGCACGGCCTTCATGATGCGCTCGACCAGCGCGTCGGGTGTCAGGCCCTCCGACAGGCCCTCGTACGACAGCGTGATGCGATGCCGCAGCACGTCGGGCACCAGGTCGCTCATGTCCTCGGGCAGCGCGTAGCTGCGGCCGCGCAGCATCGCCAGGGCGCGCGCGCCCTCGGTCAGGTTGATGGTGGCGCGCGGGCTGGCGCCGAAGGTGATGAGCGCGCGCGTGTTCTTCAGCCCGAACTTCTCGGGGTTGCGCGTGGCCGAGACCAGCCGCACCGCGTACTGGATCAGCGAGGGATCGACATACACCTTGCGCGCCTGGGCCTGCAGCTGCGCCAGCTGCAGCGTGGTGGCCACCGGCACCGCCTCCGGCGTGTCGCCGATCACGCGCTGCACGATCACGAACTCCTCTTCCTCGCTCGGGTAGTCCACCAGCACCTTCATCATGAAGCGGTCGACCTGCGCCTCGGGCAGCGGGTAGGTGCCCTCGGTCTCGATCGGGTTCTGCGTGGCCATCACCAGGAAGGGGCGCGGCACCCTGTGCGTCTCGCCGGCGATGGTGACCTGCCGCTCCTGCATCACCTCCAGCAGCGCGCTCTGCACCTTGGCCGGCGCGCGGTTGATCTCGTCGGCCAGCAGCAGGTTGGCGAACACCGGGCCCAGCGCGGTGGTGAAGTCACCCGTCTTCTGGTTGTAGATGCGCGTGCCCACCAGGTCGGCCGGCACCAGGTCGGGCGTGAACTGGATGCGCTTGAACTCGCCGCGCACGGTGTCGGCCAGCGTCTTGACGGTGAGCGTCTTGGCCAGGCCGGGCACGCCCTCGACCAGCAGGTGCCCGCCGGCCAGCATGGCGACCATCACCCGCTCCAGGAAGCGGTCCTGCCCGACCACCACGCGCTTGACCTGGTAGAGGATCTGCTCCATCAGCTCGGCGGTGGAGGCGGGCGTGGGGGCGGCGGCGGTGATGTCTTCCTGGCTCATGCGTCGGTCCTCGGACTAAAGATCAGAAGGGCGGCGAGCCCGCGGCCGAGGCCGCGTTCTCGATCGGCACCGCGAAGCCGATGCCGATGAAGGTGCGCTGCTGCGTCGGGTTGAGGATGGCGGTGACGATGCCCAGCACCTCGCCGTCCATGTTTACCAGCGGCCCGCCGGAGTTGCCGGGGTTGGCCGCCGCGTCGAACTGGATCAGGTTGTCCAGCTCCTGCTTGCCCTCGGGCGAGCGGAAGGAGCGCTTCAGGCCCGACACCACGCCGGCCGACACCGACGGCCCGATGCCGAAGGGAAAGCCGACCGCCGCCACCTGGTCGCCCGGCCGCAGGTCGGCGGTGGAGCGCATCGTGGCGGCGATCAGGTCGTCGGGGATCTTCTGCGCCTGCAGCACCGCCAGGTCGTTCTCGGGCTGCACGCCGGTGAGGGTGGCGGGCGACTCCAGCCCGTCGAAGAAGGTGACCTTGATGGTGTCGGCGCCGGCGACCACGTGCAGGTTGGTGAGGATCACGCCCTTGTCGACGATCACCACGCCGGTGCCCACGCCGCGCTCGACCTCGCCCGGCGGCTCGGCGGCCTCGGGCGCCTTGCCCTTGGCCAGGTTGCGGCCGCGCTTTTCCGTCTTGGCGGCGGGCGTCTTCTTCTCCTCGCCGTAGCCGACCACGCGCACCACCGAGGGCCGCACCGCCTCGGCCGCGCGGGCGGCGGGGGAGGGCAGCGTCTCCTTCTGCAGCGTGCGCAGCACGGCGGCGTCGATGTCTTTCTGCGTCAGCACCTGGCCCGGCGCGCGCGGCCACAGGTAGCCGGCACCGCCGGCCAGGCCGAGGGCGGCCGCGGCGAGCACGGCGGCCGCCGCGGCGCGGCGGCCACGCCGGGCCTTCGGGGGGGCCGAAGCCGGCGCG
>NZ_JBIQNC010000029.1:0-32046 GCF_044462705.1 Xenophilus sp. | reverse complement strand
GGCCTTCCGGCTGGATGCGGACGAGTGGCAGGGGCAGCGCCGGCTGCGGCTGATGGTGGAGGGAATGGCCTCCTGAATGCGCCTGCGCGGCGTCAGCGCCGCGCCGTGCGCAACCGCAGCGCCAGCAGCACCAGCAGCACGCCGTAGACGAAGGCGAAGGCGCCGATCAGCCAGGCCAGCGCCACGGCGCCGGCGCCCGGCGAGGCCACCACCGCCACGCCGAACACCACCGACAGCACGCCCGACAGCGCATACAGCCACTCGCCCTCGATCTCCTTGCGCAGCCGGAAGGCAGCGACGATCTGGAACACGCCCCCGGCGATGGCCCAGAAGCCGATGATCAGGATCAGCGTGAGCGCCGTCAGCGCGGGCCAGACGAAGGTGACGACGCCGGCGGCGATGCCCAGCAGGCCCAGCACGATCACCGACCACAGGGGGCGGCCGTTGTCGCGGATGCGCCAGCCGGCCACCAGCGCCAGCACGCCGTCGATCAGGGCATAGGCGCCCCACACCGCCACCATCACGGCCACGGTCAGCCCGGGCAGCGCGAAGGCCAGCAGGCCGAACACGATGGCGGCCACGCCGCGCAGCGCGATCCATCCCCAGTGCGGAGCGAACAGCGGCCCCAGCGAGAGGGCCGCGCCGCCGCGAAGCGGCGAAGAGGGAGGGTCTTGAAAGGCCATGGCCGCGAATCTCCATCCACGAGCGAAGGAAGCCGGCATCTTCCACGCCATCGCCGGTCGGCCGCTGTCGGCCGATGGCGCGTCCTGCAAAGGGGGCCGGGCTTCTAGCGCCGCCGCGGCGGCTTCACGCCCGGCGCCGCGTCGCCGGCATCCAGCAGCTTCTGGTAGTCGCGCCGGAAGATGAGGCCGGCGTAGTAGACGTGCTCGCGCATCAACTCCTCGGCGCGCGCGCTGTCCCGTGCGAGCACCGCCTCGATGATGCGGAGGTGGTCACCGTGCGAGCGCAGGATGATGGCGTGGTCGTCCCACAGGATGATCCGGTCGGACGCGAAGGGGATGTTCTGCGCCTGCTCCGCGAAGCGCGTGACCCACGGGTTGCCCGAGGCTTCCAGCAGCGTGTCGTGGATCTCCACGTTCATCTGCTGGTAGGGCTCGTGGTCCTCCGGCTCCAGGCGCCCCTTGGCCAGGATGCGGTCGCCGATGGCCAGGCGCGACTGCAGGAACGCGGCCTGCTGCTCGGTCAGCCCCCGCACCGCCGCATTGCGGCAGGCCAGCCCCTCCAGCACCGAGCGCACGTCGTAGGCCGCCGCGATGGCCTCCAGGTCGAAGCCGCGCACGAGGTAGCCGCGCTTGGGCTGGTGGTCGATGAGCCCCTCGTTGGCGAGCGTGGCGAGCGCCGTGCGCACCGGCGTGCGGGACACCTTCAGTTCCTCCGCCAGCGGCAGTTCCTCCAGCCGGGTCTGCGGCCGCAGGCGGCCGTGGAGGATCCAGTCGCGCAGCGTCTCGGTGACGTCCTGGGCCAGTGTTCTCATCGTGCGGACCATTTGAGCATTCGATTTCAAGTATACATATAGGACCTTCAATACCCCGATATAGGGGTAAATACCATGAATACCTAGCCATCATGTATACATACTGCGGTTCTTGACGTTTTTTTGACAGACAGGAACCGTGACGAGCGCAGACAAGAGCACGAACGCCCCGCAGGGGCATCGGGACTGGCTGGACCTGGAGGGACGCGCCTGCGTCGTGACCGGCGCCGGCGGCGGCATCGGCGCGGAGATCGCCCGCCAACTCCTGGCGGCCGGCGCACGGGTGGCGCTGCTGGACCTGGACGCCCAGCGCGCCGCGGCGGCCGTGGCCGGGTGCGGGGGCAGCGTGCTGCCCCTGGCCTGCGACGTGACCGACGCCGCCAGCGTCCAGGCGGCGGCCGACGCGGTGCACAGCGCCTGGGGCCCGGCCGCGGTGCTGGTCAACAACGCCGCGTCGCTGTATGCCGACGCGCTGATGGACATCGCCGTGGACAAGTGGAACCGGCTGCTGTCGGTCAACCTCACCGGCTACCTGCTGTGCGCGCAGGCCTTCGGCCGGCAGATGCGCGAACTCGGTGGCGGCGCGATGGTCCACATCGCCTCGATCTCGGGCGCCATCCCGCAGCCCTACAGCGGCGCCTACAGCGTCAGCAAGGCGGGCGTGAAGATGCTGTCGCAGCTGCTCGCGGCGGAACTGGGCGAGCACGGCATCCGCAGCAACGTGGTGAGCCCCGCGATGATCCGCACGCCCATGAGCGAGGGCATCTACACGCAGGACGCCGTGCGCCGCCAGCGCGAGCGCATGGTGCCGCTGGGCCGCATCAGCACGCCGGCCGACATCGCCGGCGCCGTGCTCTTCCTGGCCAGCGAGCGCGCCGGCTACATCAGCGGCCAGGACATCCTGGTGGACGGCGCCCTCACGCAGAACTGGCTCGGCCTCGTCCCCCGCCCCGGCTTCCAGAAGGAAGACGCAGCCGCCGCCGCGTCGGCCGCCGCCGGCGACCTGTGAACCCGACGACCCCGCAACGATTCGACCGCGACCAAAGGAGACTCCCCTTGAATACCTTCATCAAGACCACCCTCGCCGCCGTGGCGGCGGCCACCGCCCTGGCGGCCGCCGCCCAGAGCGAGCCCGGACTGACCGACAAGAGCATCAGGATCGGCATGTTCAGCCCGCTGTCGGGCAACTCGATGGCCTACGGCTTCGACGTCGTCAACGCGGCGAAGATGTACTACGACAAGGTCAACAAGGAAGGCGGCATCCACGGCCGCAAGATCGACATCGTCCTGGAGGACGACCGCTGCAACGCCAACGACCTGCTGGCCGCGGTGAAGAAGCTCACCGAGCAGGACAAGGTCTTCCTGCTCAACGGCGGCTCGTGCTCGGGCCCGGTGGTGGGCGCGCGCGAGTACGTGGAGCGCGAGAAGATCCCGCTGGTCATGCTCAACGCCTCGGGCGACGGCGCGCTGTACCCGCCGTCGAAGTACATCTACGGCGCCTTCTCCATCTCGCAGCGCGCCGTCGGCGGCTCGATGGTCCAGTTCGCCGCCGAGCACCTGAAGGCCAAGAAGATCGGCTACCTCAACCACGACGACGCCTACGGCGGCTGGAACCTGGAGGCCGCCGAGTTCCAGGCCAAGAAGGTCGGCGCGACGCTGCAGGTGCAGTCGATCAACCCGAACATCACCGACGTCACGGCGCCGATGCTGAAGATCCGCGCCGCCAACCCCGACGTGCTGCTGGTCACCACCTACGCCCGCCCGGTGAGCCTGCTGGTCAAGAAGGCGCACGAGCTGGGCTGGAACAAGCCGATCGTCATCGCCGTCAACGGCACGGCCGACCTGAAGCAGCTGGTCGAGAACGTTGGCAACAAGGATGCATTCAAGAACGTCTACCTGCAGGAGGTCATGCTCGACGTGCCCGGCGGCGAGCAGCTCAAGTGGGTCTACGACATGTACAAGCAGTACTACCCGGACCTGGCCGCCAAGCCGGGCTACCCGCAGACCTACATGCCCTACGGCATCCCCTCGGCGATGGCGGTGGTCAACGCGCTCAAGGCCGCCGGCCCGCAGCCCACGCGCGAGAAGTTCCTCGACGCGATGTCCAAGCTCAACTTCGACTCCAAGGTGATGGCCGGCCCGATCGCCTTCACGCCCACCGACCACGCGGCGCAGAAGGCGGCCATCTACCTGAAGTTCGACGGCGAGAACAAGAACCGCGTGCCGGGCAGCTACGCCAGCGCCTGGACCTACCAGCCCAAGTAACGGCATGAGCTTCGACGAGATCTGGCTGTTCCTGCAGCAGGGCCTGCTGTCGGGGCTGGTGACGGGCAGCGTGTACGCGCTGCTCGCGCTGGCCATCGTGGCGGTGTTCAAGACCACCGACGTGCCCAACTTCGCGCAGGGCGAGATGCTGATGATGGCCGGCTACGTGGCGCTGAGCTTGCTGCTGCTGGCGCACCTGCCCTACGCGGCGGTGATCCCGCTCACGCTGGCGGTCATGGCCCTGGGCGGCGCGCTGTTCCAGCGCGTCGTGATGGAGCGCGTGACCGGCTCGCGCGGCGTCGGCGTGCAGCTGGTGATCGCCACGCTGGGCCTGGCCTACGTGCTCAAGGGCCTGGTGCGCCAGACCGGCCTGGGCGACACGCCGCGCTCGCTGCCCTCGCTGTTCTCCAGCGACACGGTGCTGATCGGCGACGCGGCCCTGACGCAGCTGGACATCGCGATCTTCGTCGTCGCCGTCGTGGTGATGGCGCTCATCTACCTCATGTTCACCTACACCCGCATCGGCAAGGCGATGCGCGCCGTCGGCATGAACCCGCGCGCGGCGCAGATCGTCGGCATCCGCCTGTCGCGCATCCGCATGATGGTGTGGGCGCTGGCCGGGCTGATCTCGGCCATCGCGGCGCTGCTCATCACGCCCAAGGTGCTGGTCACGCCCGACATCGCGCACATCGCCATCCTGGCCTACGCGGCGGCCATCGTGGGCGGCTTCACCAGCCTGCCCGGCGCGGTGGTCGGCGGCCTGCTGATCGGCGTGGTCGAGAACATGGTGGGCCTGTTCATCTCCACCAACGCGATCGTGGTGGCGCCCTTCCTGGCGATCCTGGTGACGCTGATCGTGCGGCCGCAGGGCCTGCTCGGCGGCAAGGTGCAGGTGAAGAAGGTATGAAGAAGCGTTTCTCCCTGGACCACCTGGCGCTGCTGGCGCTGCTGGCCGTGCTGTGCGTGCTCCCGTTCACGGTGACGGGCTACGTGCTGTACGTGGTCAACCTGCTGATGGTCTTCGTCGTGCTCGCGCTGGGCATGCACTTGGTCATCGGCGAGGCCGGCCAGTTCGCCCTGTCGCACACCGCCTTCTACGGCATCGGCATCTACACGGCCGGGCTCATCAACACGGCGTGGCACCCGCCCTTCGTCGTCTCGATCCTGGCCGGCGGCCTGCTCTCGGCGGTGCTGGGCTACGTGATCGGCTTCCTGGCGCTGCGCATGCGCGACATCTACCTGGCGCTGGCCACCTTCGCCTTCGGCGAGGCGATGCAGTGGGTGTTCCTCAACTGGGAGTCGGTCACCAACGGCTCCAACGGCATGCGCATGCAGCCGGCGCAGCTGTTCGGGCTGACGCTCACCAACGACCTGCAGGCCTATCCCTTCGTCATCGCCATCGCGGCGCTGATGCTGTGGGTGACGGTGTGGCTGTCGCGCTCGCAGTTCGGCTCCGCGCTGCGCGCCGTGCGCGAGAGCGACGTCGCCGCCATGGCGATGGGCATCAACGCGCGCGCCATGAAGCAGGCGGCCTTCGTCATCTCGGCGGCCTTCGCCGGCATCGCGGGCGGCATGTACACCCTGTTCATCTCCTTCATCCACCCGGAGAGCCTGGGCTTCCAGACCACCATCCTGATCCTGACGATGGTGGTGGTCGGCGGCATCGGCTCGGTGCGCGGCGCGGTGGCCGGCGCCATCGCCTTCGGCATCATCTCCGAGCTGCTGCGCCAGGCGCTGTCGATCCAGGAGATCCTGTACGGCGCGATCCTGCTGGGCTTCATGATGTTCAAGCCGCGCGGCCTGTTCGCCGGCTCGAAGAAGCGGGCGGCGAAGGCGCCGGCGGCGCACGTCCGGCAAGGGGGTGCTGCATGAGCGCGGCGCCCTTCCTCGACGTGCGCGGCATCACGGTGCGCTTCGGCGGGCTGACGGCCGTGAACGACCTGTCGTTCCAGGTGCAGCGCGGCACGATCCACGCCCTGATCGGGCCCAACGGCGCCGGCAAGTCCACCACCTTCAACTGCATCTCGCGCTACTACCAGCCCACCGCGGGCAGCATCGTGCTGGACGGCGTGGACGTGAGCCACGCCCGGCCGAACCGGATGGCCGGCTTCGGCGTGGCCCGCACCTTCCAGAACCTGGAGCTGTTCAGCGAGCTGAGCGTGTACGAGAACGTGCTGCTCGGCTGCTATTCGCACAGCGCGAACCCGCCGGGCCGCCTGCTGCGGCGGCCCGATGCGGCCACGCGCGAGCTGGTGGACAGCCTGATCGAGCGCGTGGGCCTCACCCACGACCGCGACACCACCGCCCGCGAACTGGACTTCGGCCACCAGAAGCTGCTGGAGCTGGCGCGCGCGCTGGCCCTCAAGCCGCGCCTGCTGCTGCTGGACGAGCCGGCCGCCGGCCTGCGCAACCGCGACATCGAGAGCCTGGACCGCCTGCTGACCGATCTGGCCCGCAACGACGGCATCACCGTCCTGCTGGTCGAGCACGTGATGCAGCTCGTGATGGCGATCTCCGACCGCGTCACCGTCATGTCCTTCGGCGAGAAGATCGCCGAGGGCACGCCCGCCGAGGTGAGCCAGGACGCCCGGGTGATCGAGGCCTACCTCGGCAAGGGAGCCGCCGATGAGTGAACTCATGCTGGAACTGCGCGGCGTCAGCGCCTCGTACGGCGCCATCCAGGCGCTGCAGGACGTGTCGCTGAAGGTCGAGCGCGGCGCCATCGTCGCCCTGCTGGGCAGCAACGGCGCGGGCAAGAGCACCACGCTCAACGCCGTGTCGCACCTGATCGAGCCCTCGGCGGGCGAGATCTTCTTCGACGGCGAACCGATCCGCCGCTGCCCCTCGGACGAGATCGTGCGGCGCGGGCTGGTGCAGGTGCCCGAGGGCCGCGAGGTCTTCAAGGACATGAGCGTGCGCGAGAACCTGGAGCTGGGCGCCTTCCTGCGCCGCTCGCGCGGCGAGGTCGCGCAGGACTTCGAGCGCGTGTTCGAGACCTTCCCGCGCCTGAAGGAGCGCAGCGAGCAGAAGGCCTCGACCCTCTCGGGCGGCGAGCAGCAGATGCTGGCCGTCGGCCGCGCGCTGATGGCGCGCCCGCGCATGATCCTGCTGGACGAGCCGTCGATGGGCCTGTCGCCGCTGCTGGTCGAGCAGATCTTCGAGACCATCCAGCGGCTGAACCGCGAACAGGGCCTGACCATCCTGCTGGTGGAGCAGGACGTGCGCCTGGCGCTGCGGATGGCCCGCTACGCCTACATCCTCGAGAACGGCGAGATGAGCCTGGAAGGCCCGTCGAGCCAGCTGATGAACGACCCCGCGGTGCGGCGCGCCTACCTGGGCGTGTGAAGCACCGCGGCGGCATGAAGGAACGCTTCCCATGGATCTTCTGAAGGACAAGCTCGCCCTCATCACGGGCGGCGGCGGCGGCCTGGGCTCGGCCATGGCGCGCGGCTTCGCCCGCCAGGGCGCACGCGTGATCGTGGCCGACATCGATCCGGCCCGCGCGCAGGCCATCGCCGACGAGGTGCGCGGCGCCGGCGGCACCGCCTGGGCCGAGTCGATCGACGTGACCGACCGCGCCGCCGTGGCCGCCCTGGCCGCGTCGCTCACCGAACGGCTCGGCCCCATCGACGTGCTGGTGAACAACGCCGGCATCTCGGCGCGCGCCCGCATCGACGACCCGCACTCGGCCGAGACCTGGGACCGGCTGATCCAGGTCAACCTGCAGGGCCTGTTCAACGTCACGCACGCCTTCGTGCCGGCGCTCAAGCGCTCGCGCGGCTGCATCGTCAACCTGTCGTCGATCGTCGCCTTCGTCAGCGGCATCTCGTCGGCCGGCTACATCGCGTCGAAGGGCGCGGTGCGCTCCTTCACGCAGGCGCTGGCGCGCGACCTGGCGCCGCACGGCGTGCGCGCCAACGCGGTGGCGCCGGGGCTGATGCTCACCGACATGGTGACGCCGCAGCTGCAGGTGCCCGGCGGCACCGACTGGTACATGAGCCGCGTGCCGATGAAGCGCGGCGGCGAGCCCGACGAGATCGTCGGGCCCGTGGTGTTCCTCGCCTCCTCCCTGGCCAGCTACGTCAACGGCGTGGTGCTGCCGGTGGACGGCGGCTTTCTCTCCGCATAGATGGGATCGGACATGAGCAGCAGCAACGGCAAACCCGTCGCCCTGGTGACGGGCGGCGCCAGCGGCATGGGGCTGGCCACGGTGGAGAAGCTGGCGCAGGACGGCTTCTCGGTGGTGATGGTCGACCGCGCGGCCGAGCAGGCCGCACGCGAGGAGGCCCGCCTGCGCGCCGCCGGACTCGACGTGCAGGCCCGCGTGCTGGACCTCACCGACGAGGCCGCCGTGCGCGCGCTGGTGCAGGCGCTGCCGCCGATCAGCGCGCTGGTGAACAACGCCGGCGTCTTCGACGAGCGCCGCTTCATGGAGGTGACGAGCGATGACTTCCGCCGCGCCTACGAGGTCAACCTGATCGCCGCGGCGACGCTCACCCAGGAGGTGGTGCGCCGCATGCCCGACGGCGGCCGCATCGTGAACATCGCCTCGCGCGCCTACCTGGGCGCGCGCAACCACCCGCACTACGTCGCCTCCAAGGCCGCCATCGTCGGCTACACGCGCGCCAGCGCGATGGAGCTGGCGCCGCGCGGCATCCTGGTCAACGCGATCGCGCCGGGGCTGATCGACACGCCCATCCTGCGCGCGCTGACGCCCGAGCGCCTGGCCGCGCAGCTCGCGCTGCAGCCCACCGGCCAAGCCGGCCGGCCGGAGGACATCGCGCAGGCCGTGGCCTTCCTCGTGTCGCCGCAGATGGGCTTCATCACCGGGCAGGTGCTCTTCGTCGACGGCGGCAAGTCGCTGGGGGGATCGGGCGCATGAGCAACGTCGTGTGGGAGCGTGAAGTCGACGTGCTGGTGGTGGGCGCCGGCGCCGGCGGCATGGCGGCCGCGCTGAGCGCGCACCTGGGCGGCTGCTCGGTGCTGCTGGTGGAGAAGACCGACCGCGTCGGCGGCTCCACCGCCGTGTCCGGCGGTGCCGTCTGGGCGCCGATGAACCGCCAGAGCGAAGGCGCCGGCCACCCCGACAGCTTCGACAAGGCGTGGACCTACATGCGCAACACGGTGGGCGACGCGGCGCCGGCCGAGATGCAGCGCGCCTTCCTCGAAGCCTGCGGCCCCGCCATCGACGCGCTGGAGCAGCACACGCAGGTGAAACTGGCCGCGCGCACCTACTCGCCCGACTACTACCCAGACCGCGAGGGCGCCGCGCTCGGCGGCCGCTCGCTGGACCCGCTGGCCTTCGACGGCCGGCTGCTCGGCCGGCACTTCCGCGAGCTGCGCGACCCGCTGCCCGAGTTCGTGGTGCTCGGCGGCATGATGATCACGCTGACCGACGCCAAGCACCTGCTGTCGGTGACGAAGTCCTTCGCCTCCTGGAAGGAGGGCATGAAGCTGGTGCTGCGCTACTTCGCCGACCGGCTGCGCGGCTACCACCGCGGCACGCGGCTGGTGCTGGGCAATGCGCTGGCCGGGCGGCTGTTCATGTCGGTGCTGGAGCGCGGCATCGACTACTGGCTGAACGCGCCCCTGAAGACGCTGCAGGTCGAGGACGGCCGCGTGGCGGGCGCCTGCATCGAGCACGAAGGCCGTCCGACCTGGGTGCGCGCACGCCAGGCCGTGGTGGTCGCCACCGGCGGCTTTCCGTGGAACGCGGCGCTGCGCGAGCAGCTCTACCCGCATCCGACCGGCCCCTGGTCCATGTCCCCCGCCGGCAACGCCGGTGAAGGCATCGAGATCGCGAACGCCGCCGGCGCGGCCCTGGGCAGCGACCACTTCGGCCCCGCCTTCTGGGCACCGGTGTCGCTGCTGCAGCGGCCCGACGGCACGCAGGTGCGCTACCCGCACCTGGTGTGGGACCGCGCCAAGCCGGGCCTGATGGCGGTGAACGCCGCGGGCCGCCGCTTCGTGAACGAGGCCACTTCGTACCACGAGTTCGTGCTGGCCATGTACCGCTCGAACGAGACGGTGCCGACCATCCCGGCCTGCCTGGTGTGCGACAGCGACTTCATGGAACGCTGGGGCCTGGGCCTGGCGCTGCCGGGCGGCCGGCCGCGCGAGCACCTGGTGCGCGCCGGCTACCTGTACCGCGCCGACTCGCTGGAGGCGCTGGCCGCGCAACTGCAGATCGACGCCGCGGGGCTGCGCGAATCCGCAGCCCGCTTCGACGGCTACGGCGCCACGGGCGAGGACCCGGAGTTCGGCAAGGGCAGCACCGAATACAACCGCTACCTCGGCGATGCGGACCATCGCCCCAATCCCTGCCTCGGGCCGCTGCGCAAGGCGCCGTTCTACGCCGTCAAGGTCTATGCGGGCGACATCGGCACAGCCTGCGGCATCCGCTGCAACGCGCAGGCGCAGGCGCTCGATGCCGAAGGCCGGCCCATCCCCGGCCTGTACGCGACCGGCAACGACATGCAGTCGGTGATGGGCGGCCAGTACCCGGCGCCCGGCATCACGCTCGGGCCCGCGCTCACCTTCGGCTGGGTGGCCGGCCGGCACATCGCGCGCGAACGTTCCAACACTCCCTCTTCCACACAGGCGGCAGCGTCATGAAGATCCTCTTCTCTCCCTTCTCCCCCTACGTCCGCAAGTGCCTGGTGACGGCGCACGAACTGGGCCTCGGCGACCGGGTGCAACTGCTGCCCTCCAACGCCCACCCGGTGCAGCGCGACCGCGAGATCATCGCCAGCAACCCGCTGGGAAAGGTGCCGACCTTCTTCACCGACGACGGCCAGGTGCTCTACGACAGCCGCGTGATCTGCGAGTACCTGAACCACCTCGCCGGCGGCACGCTGATCCCTGCGGCGGGGCCGGAACGCTGGCAGACGCTGACGCTGCAGTCGCTCGGCGACGGCATGCTGGACGCGTCGCTGCTCGCCCGCTACGAAGACGTGGCGCGGCCCGACGAGCGCAAGTGGCCCGAGTGGCGCGCCGCCCAGCTCGACAAGGTCGAGACCTCGCTGGCCTACCTCGACCAGCGGCCCGAACTGCTGGACGGCCGCGTGGACCTGGGCGCGCTGGCCATCGGCTGCGCGCTCTGGTACCTGGACCTGCGCTTCCCCGACGTCGACTGGCGCGCGCGCCACGCCGAAACCGCACGCTGGTACGCCGGCTTCTCGCAGCGGCCGAGCATGGCGGCGAGCTGGTCGCTCTGATGATCTGACGGCAGCCGCGTCAGCGGATGGCGCGGGCCTTGGCCGCGCCCTGGCGTGCGGCCTTGCTGTCCGCCGTGCGCGCATCGGCGAGCACGGCGGCGCAGTCGGCGTCCTTGCCCGGCCCCGGCTCCAGCGTGGCGGCCAGGCCCAGCAGCGGGTTGACGGTGGCGCCCGCCACCACGGCCGCAGCACGGGCCAGCAGCGGCCCCGCCTCCACGCCGGGGCGCGGGTCGCCGAGCGTGCCGCCCACCGTCAGCGGCGTGCGCAGCGACAGGATGCTCTTGCCCTTGGGCTCGGGGCGGATCACCAGGTCCAGCCCCTCGGTCGCCAGGTTGATGGTGCCGCCGGCCTGGAACACCGCGTTGCTGGTGTCCAGCACCAGCGTGCGGCCCGTCATGAGGCCCTTCTCGACGTCGAAGGCGATGGCAGCGCAACGCAACTGCACGTCACGCTCGCCGCGCGCGATGAACTTGATGATGTCGCCGCCCACCAGCGTGGCGAAGACCGGCAGCAGGTTGCCGAACTGGCCGCTGCCCATGAGCAGCGCCACGTCGCCGGAGGCGCCGCCCAGCCACGAGGCGACCGACACGCCCTCGCCTGCGATGTTCAGCCGGCCGTCCATCCGGCCCACGCTGTTGCCGCTGCCTTCCAGGCGCGGCAGCAGCCGCGCGAGCTGCAGGCCGCGCACGTCCAGCGCCGCGCGGATGTCGGCCGGCCGGCGCGCGCCGTCGATGCGGATGGCGCCCGCGACGGTGCCGCCGCCCACGCCCAGGTCGAGCGGGTCCAGCGTCAGCACGCCGTCCTTGAGCAGCACGTGCACGGCGCCGCGCTCCAGCGGCACGTCGCGCACGTTGCGGATGCGCTGCGCGCGGTAGCGCACATCGGCGTCCATCGCGCGCAGCCGCTCGAAGTCCAGCGGCGCGGTGGGCAGCACCTTGCCGCCGGCGCGCCGGCGCTGCGCCTGCCCCGCGGTCACCGGCGGCGGCACGCCTTCCACCTTCACGGCGGCCGCCGAACGGGCGGTGGGCGGCAGGCCGATCAGCGGCCCCAGGTCGTCCATGTCGAGCAGCCGGGAATGGAGCTGCCCGCTCAGGCGCGCTCGCGCGCCGCCCTGCTCGAACGCCAGGTCGCCGCCGATGTCCGAGAGGCCGAGCCGGCCCTGCAGCGCGCCGGCGTCCCAGCGCGTGCCGTTCTTGCGCAGCGTGCCCTTCACCGCGTAGGGCGGCGTCTCGGGCAGCGCCACGCCCAGCAGCGTGAACAGGTCGCCCAGCGTGCGGCCGCGCAGGTCGAAGCGCGCGTCGACGCCGTCGAGCGTCGCCAGCGCGGCCACGGTGCCCTCGGCTTCCAGGCGGGTGTTGCCGGCGCGCGCGCGGATCTCCATCGGGAAGGGGTCGGCGCCCATCGCATCGATCTGCAGCACCTGGCCCGCGCGGCCTTCGGCCTGCAGCGGCTGGCCCTTGTAGCGGCCCCGCAGGCTGTAGTGCAGCGGCAGCGTGCCGCGCGACGGGTCCAGGTCGAAGCGCGCCTGCATGTCCACGCCATAGGCCGGGGCCAGGAAGTCCAGTTCGCCGCGGTCCACCTCCAGCCGGCCGATCTGCGGCACGCGGCCGGCACCGCCCTCGCCCGCCGAGGTCTTGCCCAGCGCCCAGGTGCGGCGGCCGTCGGCCTCCATCTGCAGGCCCAGTTGCGGCGCCGCGAGCAGGATGCGCGGCAGCTCGACCCGGCCCGAGAGCAGCGGCCACAGGCGGATGTCGATCTCGGCCCGCTCGGCGCGCACCAGGTGCGAGCTGCGCGCCCACCCCGGGTTGGCAAAAGACACACCGTCCAGGATCACGGTGGCCTGGCGCCAGCCCGGCTGCACGTCGAGGCGCCGCGTGATCTCGAAGGCACGGCCCGTCTTCTCGCTGACGAAGCGGTTGACGGGGCCGCGCAGCAGGTCCCAGGGGAAGAACAGCACGAGCAGCACCAGCGCGGCGATCAGCGCCAGCAGGCCCGCCACGGTCCATCGCAGCCAGCGCGGCGCGTGCAAGTGGGATGCGGTGGCGGAAGAAATGTGCATGCGGTCGCTGCCCGCCAGCCAGGCCGATGCAGACCGGCGGACAGGTGTCAGCGTAGCGCGTAGGGAGGCAGCACACCGGTCGGCATCGCGCCCGGGGCGCTGTGCGCGGCGGCCTACGCCTGCCGTCTGTCATCCGGATAACACTTTCGTCCAAATGGGCCGCCGTGCGCGCGGCACATCCACCAAGAATGCGCGCCGTGCAACAAAATGAAACGGGAAGGCGGTAGGCCGCTGCGAGAGGCACGGCATCCGCACATCCCGACACGAGAGAGGCGTACTGCGCACGCAGACAGGCGATGGCTTGGGGCCGGTGACGGTCCGGAGCCCGTGCGCCCTGCTGGCCGGCGTACGAACCGCACACAGGTCGCTTCGGGCCGCCTCCCTTCGCCCACCGCGGCGGGGCGCGATGGCCGAAGCAGTCGTCCCACGCGCTTGCCCCCAGGAACCCCACAGTGCCGTTCTCTTCCTCCTTCACCCGCCACCGCCACGGCCGCTTCGCGCGCAGCCTCGTCTCCATCGCCGCTGCCACCTGCCTCACCGGCGCCTTCGCGCAATCCACCCCACCCGTCCTCGACGTCGGCGACGGCGCGATCGCCCCGGGCAGCACGGAAGCCATCAACGGCGGGCAGGCCTACCAGATCCAGTCGACCGCCCAGGACGCCGCCAACGCCGCCTCGTACGCCGGGGCCATCGCCGGCGCCGCCAACACCGCGGCGAACGCCGCTCAGCAGTCGGCCAACTCGGCCAACAGCAACGCCAGCACTGCGCTCGGCGTGGCGAACACGGCCAACACCGCCGCAGGCAACGCCCAGAACACCGCCAACGCGGCCCAGGCCGCCGCGAACGCCGCGCAAGGCACCGCCAATACGGCCCTGGGCAACGCCAACGCGGCCGCCGGTGCAGCGAGCGCCGCACAGGGCACAGCCGACAGCGCGCTGGGCCTGGCCACTACCGCGAACAACGCCGCCTTCGGCGCGCAGCAGTCCGCCAACACGGCCAACAGCATCGCCAACGCCGCGCTCGGCGCGGCGAACTCGGCCGGCAGCGCCGCCAATACAGCCCAGAACACCGCCAACTCGGCGCAGACCGCCGCCAACACCGCGCAAGGCACCGCCGACACGGCATTGGCCAACGCCAACGCGGCCGCCGGCGCGGCGGGCACCGCGCAGGGCACTGCCGACAGTGCGTTCAGCCTGGCGAATGCGGCCGGCACGGCGGCCCATGCCGCCCAGCAGTCCGCCAACTCCGCGCAGAGCATCGCGGGAACGGCGCTGGGTGCCGCGAACAACGCCCAGTCGACGGCCAACACGGCGCTGGGCGCGGCGGGCGCAGCACAGACCACGGCCAACACCGCCCTCGGTGCCGCAGGCACAGCCCAGACCACCGCCAATACGGCACTGAACGCAGCGGGCGCAGCCCAGACCACTGCGAACACGGCCCTGGGCGCGGCAGGCGCGGCACAGACCACGGCCGACACGGCGGTCGCCGCCGCGCAGACCGCCCAGGCCACTGCCGACGGTGCGCAGGGCACGGCCACGACCGCGCTGGGCCTGGCGCAGAACTCCGCGCAGTACAGCCCCGACGGCCAGTCGCTCAACCTCAACGGCAACGGCGGCGCAGGCACCACCATCGGCAACGTCCGCGCGGGCCAGGCCGCGACGGACGCGGTGAACGTCGGGCAGCTCCAGCAGTCCAGCCAGGTCACGCTGAACACGGCCAACGCGTTCACCAGCCAGCAGGTGCTGGCCCTGCAGACGCTCATGAACCAGGCGTTCGAGAACGGCCTGTGCAACTTCAGCAACGGCAACGTCAGCTGCGGCACCGGCGCCGTTGCACAAGGGACCGGCGCCACGGCCATGGGCCGGGGTGCGCAGGCCGTGGGCGACAACACCACAGCGGTGGGCACGGGCGCCGAGGCGCGCTACGAAGGCTCCGTCGCGATCGGCGCCGGCGCGCGTGCGCTGGCCGACCCGACCACGGCCGTCGGCAGCAACGCCGTGGCCGCGGGCAACAACGCAGTGGCCCTCGGCGCCAACAGCTTCGCCGCCGGCGCGAACTCCGTGGCGCTCGGCCAGGGCTCGGTCGCCACGCGCGACAACACGGTCTCGGTGGGCGATGCCTCCACCGGCCTGCTGCGCCAGATCGCCAACGTGGCGCCCGGCGTGCTGCCGACCGACGCGGCCAACGTCTGGCAACTGCAGCAGGCGGTGAGCGCGGCATCGACCCAGGCGCGGCAGTTCGCCGCCCGGGGCGTCGCATCGGCACTGGCCATGCCCCAGATGCCTGCACTGGCTCCCGGCAGGCAGTGGGTCGGCGTGGCCGTGGGCAACTATGCCGGCGAGAACGCGCTGGGTGCGTCCTGGGGCTACCAGATCAACGATGCCGTCAACGTCGGCATCGGCGTCTCGGGATCGTTCAGCAGCGGGACGAGCCAGCTCGCCACGCGGGTGCAACTGGGCTACGCCTGGTAGCGCCCCTGCCGCTTCAGTCCCCGGACTTCTTCGACGGATCGTCCGGGGGAAGCGGTGGACCATCCAGCCCGAAATCGAAATCCGGCGCCGCGTACGGCGCCTGGCCCGCCTCCGCGGGCCGTTCACCCGGCGTCAGCTCGCCGAAGTCGGTGGAGTGGCCGATGCGCTGCGAAAGCGTCAGCACCTGGTCTTCTCGCCGCAGCAGGCCCCGCTCCTCCATCTCCTTGATCACCCTGTTGACGACCGGCCGGGACAGGCCCGCGTACGACGCGATCACCGACTGCGGTATGCGCTTGTCCAGCACCCGCGTCCCGTCGGAAGCCTCCTGCGTCAGGTCGTACAGCGCCCTGCCGACGATCTGCTCCGCCGAGAGCGTGGCGACGCGGCGCATCTGCCTGCCCATCGCCGCGATCCGCTGGAGCTTCATCTCCAGCAGCCCCAACGCGACCGCCGGGTAGGCCTCGCACAGCCTGCGCAGGTAGCGCCTGGGAATCATGTAGACGGAGGACGGCAGCGCGGCGAGCAGCGTGACGTCCGCCCGATAGTCCCTGTCGGTGAAGTTGGGGCCGACGTGGACTTCGTTGGGCTTGAGGAAGTGCGTGGTGAGGTCCGCATCTCCGGAGCCGGAAGAGACCACACGGAGCAGCCCGGCACCGACGCAGTAGACGAACTCGGTCTGCTGGCCTGATTCCAGAACAATTTCGTTCTTGCGAAAGGACCGCAAGGTGGCGGCGGCGCTCACGGCCTTGCGTGTCGCTTCGGGCAGGGAGGCTAGCAGGGGGTGAATGTACATCGCATTGCGCAGAAGAAAGTACTGTCTGTGACGGCCGCACTGCTGCGCATCACGGCGATCGTCACGGCTTGCACACTCCCTTGCCGACTCAGGAAAAAAAGACCCAGAAACGCACTGGGCGTCTCCGGATCGAACTGGCGCATCTCGGGGGATTGCATTGCGCCAGGGCGGGAACTCCTTTCCCGACCAGCCGCTGTGCGCGGCGTGCCGGGTCAGTTGCTGCTCACTCGGCCGCGATCGGCGGTGTGGCCGGGTTGCCCAGGCAGACGAAGACGCTGCGGTACGTGGTGCGCTTCCCAATCGGCGGCACATCCACAGCACAGGCTGTTTCCATCTGTTGCATGGAACGCATGCTAGGTAGCTAATTTCACCTAAGCAGCATCTGGCTCCATCGAGGTGTCATCCAGATAACAAAGTGGGCGAAAAAAAGATCGGCGCCTGTTGCACTAGTGCACACGGCGGCCCGCGCTGCTGCCTGGCAGGCTTGCGCGCGCCCGCGCTTGCGACGAAAGCGCTGCACGTCGCACGCAGCGGGTTCGCGAAGCAGAAATAAAAAAACCCGGACCACGGGAAGTGGTCCGGGCCAAATTCCCGGCGGGAACACACCGGGATGAGGCGACCTTTCAGTCTCAGCGCGCCGAGAGGATCGACGAGGCGGCCGAGTTGCCCACCGCGTTGGCGGTGACCTGGTTGCCGGTGGCGCGCAGCGAGCTGCCGCCCACGCCGCCCGTCACCCCGATGCCATAGGCAACGCTGGTGGCGGTGGCGACGATGGCGCCGCTGTTCACCTGGTAGTTGCCCACCGCGGCCGTCGGTGCGCCGGCGCCCGGGGCGCCGGTGTTCAGCGCCGTCAGCGTCAGCGCGTTGGTCGCGCTGTTGCCGTAGGCCGAGGCGGCCACGCTGTTGCCCGTCACGCCCACGGTGGAACCCGCCACCGCCGCACCGGCCGGTGCGCCGGCGTTGAGCGCGACCTGGTAGGCCGCGTTCGTGCTGGAAGCCGACACGTCACCGCCGTTGGTCTGGGCATTCAGGATCGCGGCGGTGGCGTTGGTGGAGCCCACCACACCGAGTGCCAGCGCGCTGCCGCCCATCCCGGAGGCCGACGCGCCGTAGCTGCCGCCGGCCGAGGCGTTGAGCACGTTGCTGGCCGAGTTGCCGCGTGCCAGGGCCGAGGTGCTGTTGCCGTCGATCGAGAAGCTGCTGCCGTTGAGCGCCACGCCGTTGCCCGTCAGGTTCAGCGCCGCGGTCGTGGTCGCGTTGGACGTGACGTCGGCGCTGCTCATCTGCTGGTTGACCAGGCCGGCGCTGGCGTTCAGCGCGGCCGCGCCCTCCACCGACACCACGTTGACGGCGCGGTTGGCCGAGGCCTCGGACACCGTGCTGTTGCCGCTGATCGCCACCGTGCTGTTGAGCACGCCGGAGGTCTGGTCCGCCACGCGGTCCTGGTTGTAGAGCTGCGTCGAGGCGCTGCTGGACACGGCGGTTTCCGCGGTCTGCAGGTTGCTCAGCACGTGGTCGCCGGTCGCGGTGCCGGGCAGCAGCAGGGCATTGGCCGGCGCGCCGCCCACGGGGGCCACGTTGGTGGCCGCCACGCTCAGCGTGTTGCTCGCGTCGTTGATCACGCCCAGCGCCGTGTTGCGGTTGTCCGACAGCGACACGCTGGAATTGGCCACCGCTGCCGGCGCGAACACTTCCAGGCTGGAGCTGGCGGTGACCGCAGCCTCGCTGCCTTGCACCGAGGACAAGGCCGAGCCGGCCGAGACACTGGTGCCGCTCAGCGACAGGCTGCTGGTGGCCGTGTTGGCGACCGCCGAGGCGCGCTGGCTGTTGCCCGACACGCTGAGTGCGCTGTCCTGGATGGTGGCGTCCGCGGCCACGTCGATGGCGAAGGTGCCGCTGACGTTGCTCGTGAGTGCGGCACCTTCCGTCACGCCCTGCACGTTCGACAGCGCATGGTCGGCCAGCACCGAGCCGCCGGCGCTGTTGGCCGTCGAGGCGGTCTGGGTCGTGCCGTGGACGATCTCGTTCGCGGTCACGGCCAGGGTGTTCGAGGCCGAGTTGCCGGTCACCGAACCGCTGGACGTGTTGTCGTTCACCGACAGCGTGGAGCCGGTGACCTGGGCCGTGTAGCCGGGGTCGGTCGAGCTCTGGACTGCGAGGACGACGCCACCTTGGTTGGGTGTGCCCGCCACGGCAGGCGCGTTAAACCCGGTCGTGTTCAGGGTAGTGCCGACCAGGCTGCGGCCGTCGAATCCGCTCAGGTCATAGGTGCCTGGACCAGCCGTCGCGGACCCGGAGGCAACCGAGAAACCGAGGCCGGTCAGGTAGCTCTCCAATGCCAGCGCCGTCGCGGCGTCCAAGCCGCTCCAACTGAAGACGACCGTCTCGCCGGTGGGAACCGTCAGTTGCCCCGCGCCGTTGAGGGCGGTCAACGGTCCCACGGTGGCGGACACCGAGGCGCCCGGATAGGAGCCGCCTGGCGATCCTTGGGTCCCCGCCAGCCCGATGAACGCCGACACATCCGCATTCGTCACCTGGAAGTTCTGCAGCGCGCTGGTGGCAGCCAGGCTGTTGGCGTCCAGCGCCAGGCCGTTGGTGGCGCTGTTGCTGGTGGCGCCGGCAGACGAGGTGTTGCCGTCGGCCGCCGCCGAGCTGTTCAGCAGCTCGGTGCGCAGCGGGCCCTGCACGCTGCCCGCGGTGTCCGCCGCGGTGCCGATCTCCAGCCGCACGCCGGCCGCGCTCGTGGCGGAGGCCGGTGCGGCGTCGAGCTGCGTGGCCACCACGCTGCCCTGGCCGGACTGCGCGTTCTGCACGGTGAACGCGGCGTTGGCCTGCAGGTTGCCGCCGCTGGACGTGGCGCCGCTGCTGACGGGCGTGGACGTCGCGATGTCCACGCCGCCCGCTTCGAGCCGGGTGGTCGCACGGCTGCCGTAGGCCAGCGCCTGGATGGTGTTCTCCGACGCGGAGACGGAGGCGTTGGTCACGTCGTCCTCGATGTCGGTCAGCACCACGTTGCCGCCGGCCGCACGGGCCAGCACCGCTGCCGAACCGGCCACGGCCTGGACGTTGGTGGCGCTCGCCACCGGCGTCGTCCCCACCCCCGTCGTGGACAGGTCGGTCGCTTCCAGGGTGAGGCTGTTGGACGCGTCGTTGCCGTAGGCTGCGCCGACGAAGGCGTTGCCCTCGTTGCGTGCGCTGCTGCCCGCGAGGTTGCCTTCGACGATCAGGCCCAGGCCGCCCTGGCCAGGCGCGCTCACGGCCTCGGCGCTCACGCCGAACTGGATCGACTGGTTGTTCAGGATGCCGTAGGCGGCAGTGACGGTCGGCAGGTCGCCGGCCCCGTTGAAGGCCACGGCGTCTGCGGCGTCGTATCCGACCTGCGAGGCCACGCCGGCACCGACGGCCAGGCCGGTCACGTTGTTGGCCTGCACGTCCAGCGTGTTGGAAGCCGAGTTGCCGTAGCCGATGGCGCGCTGGAGGTTGTCTTCCACCGCGAGGGTGCTGCCCGCGACGTGCGTGCTCGCGACCAGGCCCGCTGCCGCGGAGTCCAGCGTGGCCGACACGGGCGAGGCGAGCCCGCCGATCTGCACGCTGGCGATGCCGGCGCCGGTGGAGACGTCATTGCCGCTCAGCGACAGCGCATTGCCCGCGCTGTTGCCCAGCGCCACGGCCTCCTGCGTATTGCCCGCGGTCGACAGCGTGCTGTTGGCGACGACGTTGCCGAGCGGGCCGCCGGCGCGCGAGTCCGCGTCCAGGCCGATCGTGGAATCCGCGTTCACGGCACTGACCGAGCCGTTGTAGTTGGCCTGCAGGTTGGTCAGCGTGGCGCCGCCGGCGGCCGACACGTTGCCGTCCACGGCCGTGCCGCCCGTCAGCACGGCATTGCCGCCGCCCAAGCCCACGCTGTTGGCAGCGAGCGAGATGCTCTGCGACGCCTCGTTGCCCGAGGCGCGCGCCGAGGCGCTGTTGCCTTCGACGGTCACGGTGCCGTTCTGGGTGACGCCGCCGTTCAGGCCGGTGCCGGCCAGGATGTCCGAGCCGTCGACCGTCGCCGTGACGCCCACGTTGTAGTTGGTCTGCTGGTTCGCGATGGCGGCCGTGGCGTCGAAGGCTGCCGCGCCGGCGCCGCTGGCGATGGCGCTGGTGGCCGCATTGCCGGTCGCCGCCGCGCTGATGCCGTTGCCGGACAGCGCGACCGAGCCGCCGTCGAGCGACTGCACGGCGCCGCTGATGCGGCTGTCTTCCGTGGTGCTGCCGACGTTGGCGCCGAAGTTGTTGCCCTGGCTGTTGAGGATGGCCAGGTCGGCGTCGAGGTTGACGCCCAGGCTGCCGCTGTCGTGGGCGGCGTTGTTCTGCGGCGTGCCGGCACCGGTGGCGCCTGTCACGGACAGTTGGTCGCCGACCAGGATGCGGTTGCCCGCCGCGCCGTTGGCGCCCAGCGCCTCGTTGCCGGTGGCGGCGCTGGCGATGCTGTTGCCCGAGACCGACAGCGCGCCCTGGAGCGTGACCACGCTGCCGGGCTGGCTCGCATGGACGAGTGCGTCGATGGACGAATCCGCCGCAAGGGCCGAGGCCGCGGCCGCGTTGCGCTCCTGCAGGTTGCTCAGCACGGCCGAGCCCTCGAAGGCCGGCGCGTCGCCGGACTGCAGGTCGATGGTGGTGCGCGCGGTGTTGCCCTTGAGCGTGGCGGAGATGGTGTTGGTGCCCAGCACCGGGCCGGCCTCGATGACCTGGGTGTCGGGATGCGTCAGTTGGAGCTCGACCGCGTTGTTCGAGACCGTCGCCGAGCTGCCGCCCGCTTCATCCGAGCGCTGGACCGAGGTGGCGACGACGCCGCCGGTCGCGTTGGCCAGCGGGGCGCCCACGGTGTCGAGCGTCGTCGAGCCCGGCGTGTTGAAGGAGGTCTGCCCGCCGTTCACCTTGCCGGCGATCGAGGTGCTGCCGCTGTTGACCTGCGTCACCGCCGAGATGGTGTTGCCGGTGACGGTGGCATTGCCGTCCTCGAAGTTGTCGGCCGAGGCGCGCACCGTGCTGCCGGTGACGCTGCTGGTGACGTTGCCGGTGACCGGCAGATCGTCTTCGTCTAGCCCGTTGGTGTTGACCGACAGGCCGAGCGAGCCCGCGCCGGTGCCGGTGCCCGCGGTCTCGGGGGTGGCGGCCAGGTCGATGGTGTTCGTGAAGCTGTTGCCGCCAGCGCTGGCGCGGATCAGGTTGTCGGAGGTCTGGAGCGTGGAGCCGGTCACCGGAGCGCCGTTGCCGTCGACGACGACGCCGCCCGTCGCGCTCGAGATCGCCGCGTCGACGGTGTTGATGTTGGCTTGCGTCGACTCGACGGTGGTGTAGCCGTTGACGGTGGCGGGCGGCACGGGCGTGCCGAAGACGTTGGTCTCGGCGGCCTGGGCGCCGCCGGCGATCAGGGTCGCTGCGACGGCGATGGTGCTCAGGGCCGGCCGGCGACCGGGCAGGCCGCGGTTCTTGCGTGCTTTCATGGAATGTCCTGTGAAGTCGAATGAACTGGAATACGTGAAAAAGGAATGTGCGGGCGATGTGAACGGCGTTCAGGCGTGGATGTCTCCTCCTCTACGGTGATTCGCCTCGTTCTCGTTTTCTCTTCTGGATGCTTACTTCGCCGCCGCGGGGGCGGCCGGCGCGGCTGCGCCCTGGATGCGCAGCCTCGCGATCTCCTGCAGGCCCGGCCCGTCGCGGTGGATCGACGTGTCGGACGGATCGGGGCGCCAGCTCAGGCTGATGGCGCCCGGTGCGATGCCCTGGTTGACCAGTGCGGACGTCACGGCGGCGATGCGCTGGTCGGTCAGCGCGTCGCGCTTGCGCGCGTCCCAGTTCTCGGTGTCGCGCGCCGTCAGCACGAACTCGACGGCCTGCTTGCGCGCCTGCGCGGCGATCTGGTCGACGATCGACATCGCCGCGCCGCCGAGCGTGGCGGAGCCCACGTCGAAGGTGATCTGGCTGGCTGCCTGCGAGGGCTCGCCGGCGGCGCCGCTGCTGCGCACCAGGTTCACCGCGCTGCCCACGGGCGCCGCCGCGGCCGGCTCGTCTTCCCTCGGCGCGGGGTTGGGCACGGTGCGCAGCTTCTCGGCGGCCGTGGTCGGCAGCGGTGCGCCGCTGCCGGGGCGCAGCGTCAGGCACGGCTCGGGATCGACCTTCGTGACGGTGCCCAGCAGGCGCACCACGCCCTCCTCCAGCGCCGTGCGGATGCCGAGCTGCAGCGGCTCCTGGCCCTTGCCGCCGATGTCCACGTCGAACAGGTCGCTGTTGAAGAAGCGGAACACGTTCACGCCCACTTCGTAGCCGTGGAACTGCTTGGTCAGGCTGACCGTCTTGAGCACGACCAGCGAGCGCGTGTCCACGATGCGCAGGTCGACCCCCACCGACGCGGTGAAGGTCCTGGCCTTGGCGCCCACCTGGTTCTTCGCGACCTCGAAGCCGCCCGAGTTGATGTTGTAGTTCAGCTCTGTGATGCCGCCGACGATGTAGTAGTCGGACTTGTGGATGCTGCCGCCGAAATAGGGCAGCCACGGCACGACCTGCGTGGAGCCGTTGGTGCCCAGGCGATGGGCGCGCCCGTCGCCGAGCTGCCGGCGGTCCGCGTAGCCCAGTTCGCGCTCGGCGATGATGGGGTCGAAGCGCTCGGCCACGCCCACCGCGCCGGCCAGCTTGCCCAGTGCGGAATACACCATGAGCGCGCCGCCCTGGGTGATGGCGTTGCCCTCGTTGATGCTGTACTTGCCGGTGTAGTCCTTGACGTCGCCCACGCTGATGACGACCGGTGGGCGCTTCGATGCGGCGACGTGGTCGGCGAAGCAGGCGAGCACACCCTCCATGGGCGTGACGTTGTCGCGCACCGAGGGGCCCAGCAGCATGGGCACCTCGCCGGGAGCGACGCGTTGCTGGGGGATGTAGGTGCAGCCCGATGCCAGGACGACCGCCGCGGCGGCCAGGCCCGTTCGCCACATTCTCCGGGCTGCGCGGTTGGCCTCGACGCTGCGACGGGTCCCGCTGTTGTTCGATTGCATGACGTGCTGTCTCCAGGAAATCAGTTCAATGCGCCGTAGGCGCAGGCGGTGCTGCCGCTGACGGAGGCGGACTGGTTGCCGCTGTTGGTCTGGTTGGAGTTCAGCGCCTGCCACGCCGCGCCGTTGACGTAGCTGTTGGTGTTGCCGGCCGCGGCCGCGGCCACCACGCCGCTGTTGCCCTGGGAGCTCCCGATCTCCGTGGAGCCGGTGCTGCCGACGTCGCTGGCGTTGGCGTTGCCGGTGGACTGCGAGGCGGCACCCGCGCTGCTGGGCGAGTTGGCCACCGTGCTGTTGGTGCCCTGGTTGCCCGTCGCGTTGGCGGTGACGTCGCAGTTGTACTGGCGCTGGATGTTGGTGGTGTAGTTGTAGTTGGTGACCGGCGCCGCGTAGTAGCCGGACTTCTTCTTCTGGATCATGTCCTGCACGGCCGCCGCATTGACCTTGTCCGCCGACGTCTGGAACTGCCATGCGGCGTTCTCTCCGACGTTGTTGGCCAGGACGAGGCCCGCCGGGATCGCGGATGCGAACGCGGCCAGCGCGATGCGGCGGAGCATGGGCAAGGCGAACGCGGCCCTGACTGCTGAGTAAGTCATAAAAGAATCCTTGGTGATGAAGCGGGACTCCGGAGTCCGGAGGCCGGGCCGCCGCTGTGCGGCGGCACGCACGCCGTGGGCGTGGTTCGGGGTCTAGCTGCTCGGCGTCATGCGGACCTATCCCGAAGCGGCGGACTTGCTGGCTGCCACGCGCAGCCGGCGCTGCACGGATGAACGTGCCTCGACGGTTGGCGTGATCCTGGAGACGGACGCGGATGGAAGCCTCGCCACGGGCTGCAGGCCCGCGCCCCCGGGCAGGCTGCCCGAAGCCGCTTCGCGGATGGCCCGCTCCAGGTCCAGGTACATCTGCTCGGACAGATCCTTTTCCTGCTGCTGGAACAGGCTCAGCAACTGGCCGGTGCGCCTTTGCATCTGCTGGATCGATTCGTTCATCCTGTTCAGGTCCGCCCGCAGCTCCAGCAGAAACACCCGCAGTTGCTGCATGTCCCGTGCGACGTGGCGGCTCATCCTGCGATCCCCCACGCAGCGACATAGGGCGGATGGCGCACGGCCGTGTCCGCGCGTGCGGCCGAGGAAGTGATCCACTTGTCCTCCGGCTTCTGGGCGAAGGCCTTGGCGGGATCGAACTGGGCCCCGTTCACGAAGCGCCCGCACATCCAGCGCGCGCCGGCGCGCAGCGCGTACGAGTAGTCGCTCTCGGTCTCGATGCCGGCCACCACGATCTGCTCGGCCAGATGCGAGCAGATGCGGATCATGTCGCGCAGTGCGCGCCTGGCCTCCGCGCCGTGCCGGCTGCGAAGGACGAAGTTGTCGTCCAGCAGGAGCGTCTGCGGCCCGCAGGCCTGCAGGCCCTCGAGGTTGATCGGCCCGCTGCCGAAGCCCGCCATCGCGATGCGCGCGCCGCGCTCGCGCACGGCGGTGCAGAAGGAGCGCGCCGAATCCAGCGAGGGCAGCGGCGCACGCCCGGAGATCTCCAACGTGAACCGGCTCGCCGCGGCGGGGTTCGCAGCCAGCAGCGCCAGCAGCTTCGACCAGTAGTGGTCGTGCTGGACGCTCAGGGACGAGATGCGGCATGCCAGGCGCAGGGACGGATCGCGCAGCAGCCGGCCGAAGACCTGCAGCGCCTGGCTGCGGTCGAGGATGCGGGTCAGGCCGAGGCGCTCCATCGAAGGCATGAACACTTCCGGCGACGACAGGTGGATGTCCGCATCGCCGACCGTCGGGCTTGCCACGCCCCGCCAATAGAGCACGTTGACCGGCGAGTAGGGGCTGATCACGCCCTGCCATTCGCAGCCGACGAGGTCGCTCGAGTGCGCCTGCGCGACCGCGGCGGCGATCTTCATGTCGGCCTGGAAGCGGTCCGGGTAGCCGCGCCACATCGGCGTGCAGGCCACCGGGTTCGATGCCGAGGCGTAGAGGACATAACCGGCCTCGTCCGCCGTCAGCGCGCGCGGCTGCTCGGCGTACAGCGCCGTCCAGCCGG
This sequence comes from Xenophilus sp., assembly GCF_044462705.1. Taxonomy (NCBI): domain Bacteria; kingdom Pseudomonadati; phylum Pseudomonadota; class Betaproteobacteria; order Burkholderiales; family Comamonadaceae; genus Xenophilus; species Xenophilus sp. The sequence continues at coordinate 6,675 of NZ_JBIQNC010000029.1, read as the reverse complement.
CATGCAGCGCGGGCACGAACGGCTTGCCGTCGCCGCCCACGCGCATCGGCTGCGTCGCGGCATGCACCATCAACTGCTCCAGCACGTCGTCGTCATGTGCCTCGGACACCGGCAGCCAGAGCACCAGGCAGTCGTCGCCCACGCGCACCACCTGCCGCTGCGGGTCGTCGGTGAACGCTGCGAGCCGCTCGAGGATCTGCGCACTGAACTCGGACGCGATCCGGTGGCCGCAGGCTTCGCGTACGCGCGCCAGGTTGCCCATGCAGACGAAGGCGCTGCGGTATGTGGTGTGCTCGCGGGCCGCCGGCGCGCTTGCGGCAAGAGCTGTTTCCATCTGTTGCATGAAACGAATGCTAGGTAGCCACTTTCGTTTACGCAGCATTTGGTTCTAGGCAGTTGTCATCCGAATAACAGCGCGACTGAAAAACACCCGATGCGGCGGCATTCACACACAGATGGCGGCTCTCGCTGCACCGCACGAACTGCCCGTGCTCTTGTATATGTACGGAAGCACTACAAACCGCTGTGCTGGTCCGACATGCATCCACCGCGGCGCCATGCTCTTTCACGCGAACTGTCATCGGGATGACAGGGACCGCCAGATAGGCAGGTAACAGCAGGCAACCACGCTCCCTATCCTCAAGATTCCCTTGTGATCCCCTGGAGGAGAGAGTCGATGCATGTTGAATTCCGTTGGAGCTGGCCGGCCCTGGCCGTGGCTGCCCTGATTGCCGGCTGCGGTGGCGGCGGCGGAGGTGGCGGCGGCCTGCCGCTCATCGTTCCCCCGCCCGCTCCCGCGCCTGCGCCCGCACCCTCTCCTGCCCCGGCGCCCGCGCTCAAGGGCAGCACGACGCTGCCCGGCGCCGAAGTCACCGCCTTCTGCGCCCGCGGCCCTGTCGCCTCGGCCACGGCGGACCAGGACGGCCACTGGAGCCTGTCGCTGGAGGAACAGGCCCTGCCCTGCCTGGTGCGCGCCACGGCAGCGAGCGGCATGACGCTCAAGGCAGGCGGCGATGCCGCCCCGCCGCCGCCCGACGCGCTGTACACCGTGGCCACCGATGCGAAGAAGGAAGCGGCCATCAATCCGCTGACGGACCTTCTCGTCACCCTGGCCGCCGGCCAGTCGCCTGCCGCATGGCTCGAACTCCATCAAGGCAGCCTGGCGCAGGCCCTGGCCGAACTCGGGGAGGCGCTGCCCGCCGCCGCCACCGAGCTGAAGGCGCTGCTCACCGCGGCCGGCTACGAACTGGAAGGCGATCTCGCCGATGCCTTCGATGCCGATGCGGCGACGCGCTTCGACGCCTTCTTCGCAGCGCTGGAAGTGTCGCTGAGCAATGCCGGCATGGGCTATGCGCAGTTCGCGGAAGCGCTCGGCGATCCTGACGCCTCCCCCACCGCGCTGCCCTTCACACGGACGTGGACGCATGCCGATGCGACGGCCATGCCGCAGCTCAACCAGGCCTCGCTGTCCATCGCGCAGGGCGTGCTCTCCATGACCACGGGCAGCGGACCGGCGGCCCCCGTCGGCGCCTTCGTGGGCGGCGGCACCGGCAACAAGGCCGTGCTGCAGTTGCCGGGCTTCGACGGCCTGAAGGTGCGGGACTTCAAGAACATCAAGATCGAGATGCAGCCCGATCCCGGCTACGTCCATACGCAGTACCTCCCCTACATCGCCTTCGACTTCGTCATCGACACGCAGTGCGGCCAGCCGCCGCTGGACGCCGATGCGACCATCGCCGATGCGCGCGTGCGCTACCGCACGGTCACCTACGACACGTACTACCAGTTCCTGTCGCCGGGCGGGCAGCACTACGGAGAACTCACCCCCGGCCAGTTCTCCACCGTGGTCATCACGCCGCAGACCCCGGGCTGGCGCTCTTCCCCCGGCGCGCCGATCGGCGGCACCGACGTCAGCGGCAGCGAAACGGGCGGCACGCCGCTGGACGTGGACGCGCTGCCGGCGGAGGCCTGCTTCGCGGACGCCGCACCCGCCGACGGCGGCATGTTCCGCGACAAGGAGGCCCTGCCGGCCTGCGACACGGCCGCGGGACTGGACGCCACGGCGCCGGCAGCATGCGGCGCGCCCTATCGGGGCGCCTATCTCTTCCTGGGAAGCAGCAGCAACCAAGCCTCATCGACCTGGCAGGTGCGGTCGCTGCAGTACAACGACGGCGTGAGAACCTTCGCCTTCGAGTGAGCCGCAGGGCCCCGGGAGCGCCGTCGCCGCGCCGGGGCCTTCAGCCGGGCCGGGTCCGTGGAGATGCGGCCTGCGCCGCCCGTCACGGGCGCCCGCGTGCGACCGGGCCATGCCGCCGAAGCGGCCTGGCGCGCGACGGCCGCAGGGAGAGCGGCGCTGGGAGACAATGACTGCCCATCGAGAGAATCGCTGCCGCCGTGGGCTTTTCCGGCGCCGCCGCCGGCCCATCGCACGCGTTGTCCGCCTGAAGTCCCATGAGCCACGTCCTCGCGCTCGTCGCCGTACTGCGGCTTGGCATGCGTTCCTGGTTCAGCCGCTGCCCGCGCCGGCAGCCGCCCGCCGCGCCGCGCGTGGCGGTGCTCTGGCTGGCCCTGCTGGGCGGCCTGGCCCTCGCGCCGCATGCCATCGCGGATGCGTCCGGCGATGGGCCGCACGTGGCGCGCCTGCAGGCATTGCCCGGCGGCCAGCCGCTGGCCAGCAAGCTCCAGTACTTCGAGGATGCCGGCCGCGCGCTCGCCATCGCCGACGTCCTCGGCGCGCGGCAGCAGGCGCGCTTCGCCCTCGCCGACGATCCCCTGGTGGGCAAGGAGGCCGACCGCGTGCTGTGGTTCAAGCTGACGCTGCAGCTCGACCGGCCGCAGGACGCCGGGCGCGAATGGGCGCTGGTGGTGCCCACCGTGTCCACGCACGACCTGCAGTTCTACGGCCCCTTCGACCGGAACCGGCGTGCCATCGCGCCACCGGTGACCACGGGCATGCGCCATCCGTGGAGCACGCGCCCGCTGAGTTCCGAGCAGATGGCGTGGCGCTTCCAGTTGCCCGACCAGCAGCCCTACACCGTCTACTTCCGCGTCGATTCCACGTTCGCGCGCATCTACGACGTCCGGGCCTGGGACCCGGTCGACTACCTCCAGGCGACGCAGGACAAGCGCATGTTCGACGGCATCAGCTACGGCGTGCTGCTCGGCCTCGTGGTGTTCGGCCTGGTGCTGCTGCTGGTGTTCGGCGAGCCGCTGCACCTGTACTACCTGCTGTCCTGCGCGTGCGCGCTGCTGGCCATCGCCGGCTTCAACGGACACACGCTGCGCTATCCGTTCGCGGACTGGCCCGCGGCGGCGAGCGCTGCCTACACGGTGGCGCCCGGGCTCTGGGCGATCTGCAAGCTGCAGTTCGGCCGCCATCTCCTGCGCCTGCAGCACTACGCGCCGCGCCTGGATGCCGTCGTGCGCTGGATGGCCTGGCTGCTCGCCGCGGCGGTCGTCTACGCGCTGTGGGGCTCCCATCCGCTGCTGATGTTCCGGCTGGTCCAGGTCTCCGTCGTCGCCTCCACCGTCGTCCTGGTGGCGGGCGCGGCGATGGCCGTGCGCCGCCGCTACTGGCCGGCGGTGCTGTACTGCATCGGCGTGGCCGTCCTGCTGGCGGGCATCTCGGCCATCGTCGTGGCCAGTTGGGGCTGGGTGGCCTGGGCGCCCAGCCAGATGAACGTGACGCAGGCCGCGCTGGTGGCTGAACTGGTCGTCTTCGCCATCGCCATGGCTTCGCGCCTGCGGCTGGTGCTGCGCTCCGAGCAGGCCCTTGCGGTGCGGACCCGGCAACTGGTGGCCGCGCTGGGCACGGATGCGCTGACCGGGGCGGCGAGCCGTTCGGGCCTGCAGAGCAAGGCAGACGAATGGCTGGCGCAGCAACGTCCCTTCGCCCTGCTGCTGTTCGATCTCGACGGCTTCAAGACCGTCAACGACCGGCATGGCCATGCCGCGGGCGACGCCGTCCTGGCCGAGCTCACCGCCAGGCTGCGGCGCCAGCTCGGCCCGGACGATCTGGTCGCCCGCTTGGGAGGCGACGAGTTCGCCGTGCTCGTGCCGGGGCGGCACGCCGGGCCGGCGCTGGCCGAACTGGCCAGCCGCCTGATCGGCGCGGCGGACTCGCCGATCGACTACGAGGGCCGCGCCCTGCAGGTCGGCATGAGCGTGGGCATCGCCCGCCATCCCGGCGACGGGAACAGCCTCGCCATGCTGCTGCGTGCGGCGGACGCGGCCATGTACCAGAGCAAGCAGCGGCGCGAGGGGCCGGCCTACAGCTTTGCCGGCGGCGCGGTGCACGCGGCGCCCGGCCCGGCAGGCAGCGGGCAGGCCCTGTGAAGGGCCTGCCTTCGATGCCCTCGCGGCCGCCCCGCCGGGCGTCGCCTGGGCCTGTCCTATGCGCCACGATGCCGCGAGACGTATTCGGCGATCCAGTCCTCGGCTTCACGCCGAAGCGCCAGCCGTGCGCCGTCGCCGTCGCCTTCGCGGCCCGATGACGCATGGACGATCCTGCACAGGGTGATGTGACGCAGCGCGATGGTGGCCACCAGGGTCCCACCGGTCCCCTCGTCGATGTCCACCGTCCATCCGGGCTCGAGTTCGCGCGGCGTTCGGCGTCTCTTTTTCCAGAACTGCATGCGGCCCCCCGTCAGATCCGCTGCTGCAGGACGGCGCCGGACGGCGCCACGCAGCCGACGAGGCCGCGGGACAGGGCGAGCGAGGCGCGAGCGGGCTGACGACTGCGCGGCCCCATGCCCCTCACCCTGGTGTGATGCTCGGATGGTCGGGGTTGGGGCGGTCGCCCGGCTCCAGCTCGTCCGGCGTGTCGGGGGGTTCTTTCTCGTGAGGCCTCGGATCCGGCCGGGGCGGTGCAGGCGGGCTCTCGCCTGGCTGGGTCAGCGTCGGATCGGGGTCGCCGGAAGGGGTTGCCATAGATGTTCTCCATGCTGAAGCAGCGGGCGGACGTGCGCTGTTCGCGATCCGCCGAGCGGCCAGTGTGCCGGCCGGGGCGTTCGGCCTCTTGTAGGCGGCTGCGCCCTTTGGACCGCCGGTCCCGGCCCACTGCGCAGTGGGCGGCCGGAGGTGCGGGCTGTCCCGGTTCGGGCATCGCGGTGCCGGGCGTGACCAACGTGGCGCTGCTGTGGCACGTGGCCACGGCTGCAGGGCATCGCCTGGGAAGTGACGGGTGCGCGGGGTTCCCTTCGCGCCGGGGTGATGCCGCGAGGCGTCAGGAGCGGTCGGCCCGGGCGCGGGGCAGCGGGCCGTGCCTCAGCAGCGTACCCACGGCGTCGGGCGAAGGCCCAACCCGCTGCACCGCCTCGCGCAACACGGCTTCGGTGACGCCGAAGCGGCCCATCCAGATGCTGACGTCGTCGTGCACCTCCAGGTCGATGCGGTCGGGACGCGTCAGGCGGATGTAGGGGAACACGTCGTGGGTCCGGGTGGGCATGGTCTTGTCTCCTGCAGACATCCTGGGCGCCCGGCCGAGCCGCCGGCACAAGCCGGAATCGCCGCGCCGCGTCAGTCCCGGCCTACAGGCCCTCGTGCGCGGAGCGCGGCGCGGCGACCAGCACGGCGCAGGGCAGCCGCCTCAGCAGCACGGACAACGCCACTGACCCCGGCCCGTGGGTTCCGCCGCCGAGCACGTCGCGCCACGGCGCGGGCCCTGCAAGCGCCAGCGTGGTGCCCTGCCAGGCGGAGGCATCCCACCGTGCATCGCCCTCTTCTTCACCGGCAGCGCCGGCCTGCCGTGCATGGAATCGGGCCGTGACGACGACGACCGCCGCGCCGTCGCCGGCCACGCGTGCATAGGCGATCACCGCGTCGGCGGCAGGCCCTGCGCAGGCCAGCGCCTCATGGCTTCCGGCGAGCAGCGCCGGCGCCTCGACGCGCAGCCGCAGCAGGCGCGAGACGATCCACAGCTTGGCCTCGGGCAGCGTCGCGGGCGACAGCACGGGCGGCGCCCCGGCCTCGTCGGCCGCCGCCAGCATCGCGGCACGCCGCGCGTAGTCCACCGGACGGCGGTTGTCGGGATCGACCAGGCTGAAGTCCATCAGCTCGTTGCCCTGGTACAGGTCGGGCACGCCCGGCGAGGTGTACTTCAGCGCCATCAGCGCCAGGCTGTTGAGGCCGCCGTGCCAGGCGAGGCGGCGGGCCAGGGGCACGAGGTCGGCGGTGAACGCGCCGTTCTCCAGCGCGCCGCGCACGAAGCCCTCCAGCGCGGCTTCGTAGGCCTCGCGCGGCTGCACCCAGCTGGTGTGCCGCTTGGCCTCGCGCGCGGCCTTGCGCAGGTAGGCCGCCATGCGCTCGGCCCACGCGGCGGCATCGCCCCCCTCCTCCCAGGTGCCGAGCAGCGTCTGGTAGAGCAGGTACTCGTCGGCGGCCGAAGGCTGCGCGCCGCCGTGCCGTGCCGCCAGCCGCCGGCGCAGCGGCGCGTTCAGCGTGCGCCAGCGGCGCAGCGCCAGGCGCCACGCCGCCGGCATCTGCGACAGCACGGCGATGCGCATGCGCACGTCCTCGGAGCGCTTGTTGTCGTGCGTGGAGGTGGCCAGCATGGTGTGCGGCCAGCGCCGGGCCCGGTCGGCGCTGGCGGCGTGGAACGCCTCCAGCGTGAAGCCGAAGCGGTCCGGCTCGCCGCCCACCTCGTTCAGCGACGTGAGCCGGTGATAGACGTAGAAC
>NZ_JBIQNC010000028.1:0-33299 GCF_044462705.1 Xenophilus sp. | reverse complement strand
GGCGCGTTCGCCGCTCGCGCCCGACGTGCCGACCACCGCCGAGTCCGGCCTGAAGGCGCTGGAGGTGGAGGTGCTGTACGTGATGATGGTGCCGGCGGCCACGCCGGAGCCGGTCATGGCGGTTCTGCAGCGCGCGGTGGTCGACGCGCTGGCCCAGCCGGACGTGCGCGCCTCGCTGTCGCGGCTGGACATGACCGTCGAGTCGCTGGTGGGTGCGCAGGCCCGGGAGCGCCTGGACCGGCAGGCCGCGCGCTACGGCCGGGTGATCAAGGCGCTGAACATGAAGATCGAGTCACGGAGGGCGGCCGGGGACGCGCGCCCCGGTTCACGCACGCCGGCCATCGGCATAGCGGACGAAGAACCGCAGGCTGTCCGGGTTCTGCATGGCGTCGGGGCTCGCGACCTTGTCGGCCGGGGCGCCGAGCAGCAGCTTGCGCACCGGCACTTCCATCTTCTTGCCGCTCAGCGTGCGTGGGATCTCGTCGACCTGCACCACGTCGTCGGGCACGTGGCGCGCGGATGCCTTGGTCCGGATCTGCGCGCGGATGCGTTCCCTGAGCGCGTCGTCCAGCGTCGCGCCGGCCTGCAGCACGACGAACAGCGGCATGAACGAGGGGCGCCCCAGGTACTCCAGGTCCACCACCAGGCTGTCGCGCACCTCGGGCAGCGCCTCGACCACGCGATAGATCTCGGCCGTGCCCATGCGGATGCCGAAGCGGTTGATGGTGCTGTCGGAGCGGCCGTAGATCACCGAGCTGCGCCGCGGCGTGAAGCGGATCCAGTCGCCGTGGCGCCATGCGCCCGGGAAGGTGTCGAAATAGCTTTCCCGGTAGCGCCTGCCGCCCGGATCGCCCCAGAAGAACACCGGCATCGACGGCATGGGCTGCGTGATCACCAGCTCGCCGACCTGGTCGACCACCGGCCGGCCCTCCTCGTCGTACGCGAAGGCTGCGACGCCGAGCTCGGGGCACTGGATCTCGCCCGCATGGACCGGCAGCGTCGGGGCGCACGCGACGAAGCCGGAGGCGATGTCCGTGCCGCCGCTGATGGAAGCCAGCCAGAGATCGGGCTTGACCGCGTCGTACACCCAGCGGTAGGCGTCGATGGGCAGGGGCGAGCCGGTCGCGTTGATGGCGCGCAGTCTGTCGAGCCGCACCTGGTCGCGCGGGCGCAGGCCGTCCTTCATGCAGTTGACGAGGTAGGCCGCGCCGCAGCCGAAGAGCGTGACGCCCTGCGCGTCGATGAAGCGCCAGAGCGACTCGCCGTCGGGCCACGCGGGATGGCCGTCGAAGAGCACGATGCTCGCACCCGTGAGGAGGGCGCCCACCTGCAGGTTCCACACGATCCAGCCGGTGCTGCCGAGGAACATCAGCCGGTCGCCGGGGCGCAGGTCGTGCTGCAGCGCCATGGTCTTCAGGTGCGTGAGCACGATGCCGCCGTGGCTGTGCACCATGGCCTTGGGCAGGCCGGTCGTGCCGGAGGAATAGACGATCCACAGGGGGTGGTCGAACGGCAGCCGCTCGTAGCGCGGCGGCGCCGCCTCCGACACCGCATCCGCCCAGTCGACGCGGTCGCGCCAGCCGTTGGCCCGGCCGCCGGCCAGCGGACCGGGCACGTGTACCACGCGCCGCACGCTGGGCAACTGGGCCAGCAGTTCGTCGACCTGCGATGCGCGGTCGTGCAGCCTGCCGTTGTACGCGTGGCTGTCCGACGCGATCAGCAGGCAGGGCTCGATCTGGCGCAGGCGGTCCAGCACCACCGACGGCCCCATGTCCGGCGCGCAGCTCGACCAGATCGCGCCGATGCTCGCGCAGGCGAGGAAGGCCACCACGGTTTCCGGCCGGTTGGGCAGGTAGCCCGCGACGCGGTCGCCGGGGCGAACGCCCCAGGCGCGCATGCGCGCTGCCAGCGCGGCGGTGTCACGCTCCAGTTCGGCCCAGCTCACTTCGCGCGGCGGCGCGTTCTCGGTGCGCGCGATGATCGCGGGCCGTTCGCCGGTGGCGTTGCGCAGCAGGTTCTCGGCGTAGTTCAGTCGCATGTTCGGAAACCAGCGCGCGCCCGGCATCTGCCGGCTCGACAGCGCAGGCTCGCGCTCGCCCTCGCCGACGACGCCGAAGTAGTCCCAGACCGACTGCCAGAAGGCTTCCAGCGCGTCGACCGACCAGCGCCACAGGTCCTCGTAGCCGGCGGCCCGAACGCCGCGCTCGTCGGCCAGCCATTGCCGGTAGTGATGAAGGCGGCTCGCACGGATCTGCTCGGGCGAGGGGGACCACAGCAGTTCACCGAGGCCTTCGGGGGAGGAATGGGCTTGCATCAGGACGACTCCGGCATGTCTCTCGAGGTTGAAGCGGGTTCTACCTGGGCTGGCATCCGAAGTGATGCAGCACGTTGCGCAGCAGGCCGTCGAACACCGGATCGCTGCCGACCACCCACGCGGCGCCGACGGCGCCGGCATGGAACACGCGGCCGCCCTGGGGGCGCTCCCAGTAGATCATCTCCGCCGACAGGCCGCCGAGCGAGTCGGTGGCGCGCGAGTGCCAGTCGAGGTACGTATCCAGCGCGCCCGGCACCCGGCGGATGCCCTGGGCGATCACGGTCAGGCCGGGCGGCGGCTCGGGCAAGACGGCGCCGGGCGGCCCGTCGCGCGTCATGCGCAGCAGCGTCGCGGTGCTCAGGTCCCATTCGTGGCCGATGGCGCGCGGCAGGCCTCCGCCGGGGGCATGGCCGAAAGTCCGGCCGCGTTCGAGGCCGAGCCGATGGGGATGCGTGAACAGCGGATGGGCCGGCTCGGCCACGTGATAGACGCCGAAGTCGTCTGCGTCCGCGAAGCCCCAGCCGGCGCTTTCGAGGCCGATGATGCTCGCCGCCGAACGGCCCACGGCACGCAGTTGTCCGCCGCGCGCCCAGTCCTGGCTGTGGAACTCCTCGCCGAACGGGCCCGCGGGAGGCCGGAGTTCGGCGCTGTCGGGATCGGCGCCGCGCTCTTCGTTCTTGCGCTGCTCCATCACGGCCATGTCTTCGTCGAAGCTGACGCGCAGGTACATGGTGTTGCCGGAGAGCAGCAGGGCCTGTCCGCCGCGCCTGAGCATGGCATCGAAGGCGTCCACCACGGGCGTGGACCAGTACTCGCTGTGGCCGTTGACGACGACCGTGCGGTAGCGCGCGAGCAGTCCGGGGTCGGCGTGCACGTCGAGGTCGGCCAGCAGGTCGAAGGCGTAGCCTTCGCGCTCCAGCCAGGCATGCAGCCGGCGCTCCAGCCGCGTCCATTGCGAGAAGCCGCTGCCGGCGGGGTCGTAGAGCGCGGCCGGACTCGCGTTGGGCCAGGGCATGCGCAGCCCGGTGAAGTAGCTGGGCTGGCCCGCCCGATGGTAGGTGTAGCTGCAGAAGGCGGGGGCGTGCGGGTGGCTGTTGGGCAGGCCGGTCGAGCGGCGCGGCCAGACCGGGTCCTCCACCTGGTTGCGCGCGAAGGGCGTCGCGGCGTAGGCCAGCCAACTGCTCATCGCGCAGAGCACCAGCAGCGGCGCCGGCTTCGCATCGGCGGGGCGCTTGACGAGGAAAGTGATGTCGTAGACCGCTTCCCGTCCTTCCCAATCGAAGCGCAGCCGCGCCACGTGCAGGCCGGGGCGCGCGTCGGCCGGCACAGCCAGGCCGTGCGTGGCCGTCCAGCGGCAGTCGTAGAGATCGTCGCCGGCGAGGCGCAGACCCTGGCGCTGGCCAGGGGCGGCGAACGGGTCGTGCCGGGCCTCCGGCGCGTCTTCGTCGAAGGCGGGGCCGCGGATCATCCAGGTTCCGTGGTTGACGATGCGGCCTGCGCGCTGGTGGCCGCTGGCATCGGCCACGCGGTCGCCTCGCCCCTCGCGCAGCGGCCAGCAGGCGCGCACCGAGGGGTCTGCCGGCAACTGCCGTGCGCGTGACCCTGCCCGCACGGCCAGTTCCGCGGCCGACAGCGCGCGTTCGTAGATGACCGGCAGAGCCAGATCGACGTCGGCGAATGCGTCGGCGCCGAACGGGCCGCCGGCCGCGCCGAGCCGCAGCGGCGCGGGGCCCGGGCGCACCGGGCCTGCCACGGACCAGCGGCCGGCGCATGCGCCGTCGATCCACAGGGCCGCCGAGCGGCCGTCCCATGTAGCCGCCACGTGCTGCCAGCGCCGCGCGGCCAGGCGGGTGCCGGCATGCAGCGCGGTTTCCTGCTTCATGCCGCCGTCGCCAAGGTACAGCGCCAGCGTGCCGTCGGTCTCGATGAAGAGGCCGAAGCCGCATCCTGCGGGCGCGTCGTACTGCGTGATCAGCGCCTGCCGCTCGCCGCTGCAGCGCCAGGGCATCACCCAGCACTCCAGCGTCAGCCCCGGCAACGGCAGCGCGGCGGGCAGGCCGCGCTCGATGTGCACGTAGGAGCCGGGATGGATCGGCTGCACCCGTGCGGGCAAGACGCCCAGGTCGGCCACGACCGTGTCGCTGTCGCGGCTGTCGGCGTCGGGCCCCAGCCGGCAGACCGCGATGCGGCAGGGCCGATCGCTGCTGACGTGGAAATCGATGCGCTCGCCGGCATGCACGGTCTTTGCGCTCGCGTAGCCGTGCACGCCCGGCACGGTCAGTGCGCGGTGCGGCGGGATCGGCCGGCTCATTCCGTGGTGAAGCCCGACGCCTTGACCACCGGCCCCCAGCGCTTGAGGTCGTCGGCGATCAGCGCGGACAGTTCCTCGGGCGTGCTCGGGCTCGCATCGCTGCCGAGCTTGGCCAGCCGCTCCTGCACCTCGGGCAGCGCCAGTGCCTTGCCCAGCGCGGCGTGCAACTGGACGACGGTGGCGCGCGGCGTGCCGGCCGGCACGAACAGGCCCGTCCATTCGAGGTTGTCGAAATGGGGCTGGCCCAGTTCCTTGAGCGTGGGCACGTCCGGCAGCAGCGCGGTGCGCCTGACGCCGTTGACGGCGAGCACCTTGAGCTTGCCGGACTGCTGGTACGGCACGAGGTCGGCGATGGGCGTGATGCCGGCCGCCACCTGGTTGCCGAGCAGGTCCTGGACCAGCGGCGCCGCGCCGCGGTAGGGCACGGGGGTGAGTTCGACCCTGGCGTCGCTGCCGAGGCGAAAGCCCATGAACTGCGACACGCTGCCGGCCGCCGGCACGCCGTAGCTGGCCCTGGACCTGTCGCTGCCCGCGAGCGCGAGCCATTCGCGCACGTTGCTCGCCGGCAGCGTCGCCGGCACGGCGATGCCTTCATAGAAGCTGGCGATGCGGCCCACGGCCCGGAAGTCCTTCACCGGGTCGTAGTGCACGGACTTCGACGTCAGCGGCAGCATCACCATCATGTGCATGTTGGCCAGCAGCACGGTCAGCCCGTCGGGCTGCGCGGCGCGCACGTAGTCGGCGGCGATCTGGCCGCCGGCGCCGCTGCGGTTCTCCACCACGACCGGCGCGCCCAGTTCGGCCGAGAGCTTGTCGGCCAGCGTGCGGGCCTGCACGTCGGCCGAGCCGCCCGCGGGGTAGCCGACGATCAGCCGCAGCGGCCCCTTGCCCGCGGGCACCTGCGCGAAGGCCGCGCAGGCAAAGGCGAGGCTCGCGCAGGCGAGCGTGAATCGAGGCAGGGCGGTCAGCGTCATGGGGCGTCCTTGGTGGAGGCGGGGTGGCAGGTAAGAAAGGAGATGGCCGTGCGGCACGGGCCGGCCCGCCCGCAGCGCGGCCTCAGACCAGCCCGAGGCGGGCCGCCTCGTCGGCGAGGTCGGCGAGGGCGAGTTCGAGGCGCTCGACCAGTTCGTCGAGCTCGGGCTCGCTGATCGTCAGGGGCGGCGTGATCATCTGGAAGTCGCCGAAGGCGCCCAGGTTGGCGCGGCGGTTGTACAGCGCGATGCCGTGCCGCAGGCCGTGCGCGGTGAGCTTCGCGGGGGCGTTGAATTCCGGCGGCAGCGCGCGGCGCGAGCCCTTGTCGGCCACCAGCTCGATGGCGCTGAGCAGGCCCAGCCCGCGCACGTCGCCCACCAGCGGCGAGCGCTGCGCGAGCGCGTCCAGCCGCCGGCGCAGGCTCAGCCCGCGCTCGCGGGCGCATGCCACGAGGTCGAGCCGCTCGACCTCGTCCATCACCGCGTTGGCGATCGCGCACGACAGCGGGTTGGTGAAGTAGGTGTGCCCGTGCACGAAACCGCCGCTGCCGGCCACCGCATCGACGATGCGGTCGGGCGCCAGCAGGCAGCCCAGCGGGGTGTACCCGGCCGCGAGGCCCTTGGCCAGCGTCACCAGGTCGGGCCGCGCGGCGCGCCAGTGGTGGGCCGCCAGGAACTCGCCGGTGCGGCCGGCGCCGCTCATGATCTCGTCATAGATCAGCAGCACGCCGTGGCGGTCGCAGATCTGCCGCACGCGTTCGAAGTAGCCCGCCGGCGACACCACCGTCCCGGTGGACAGGCCGCCGATGGGCTCGAGGATGAAGGCGAGCACCGTCTCGGGCCCTTCGCGCTCGATGGTCCGGGCGAGCTCGTCGGCACAGGCCATGGCGTGGCTCTCCTCGGTGTGGCCTTCCGGCAGCCGGTACGACAGCGGCGCCGGCACCTTGGGCATCGGCCTGGTCATCGGGCCGTAGATCGAGAGCGTGTGTTCGTCGCCGGTGACGGCGAGTGCGCCGAGGGTCGAGCCGTGGTAGCTCGGGTTGCGCGAGATCACCTTCCAGCGGCTGCCCTGGCCGCTCACCACCGCGTAGTGGCGTGCGAGCTTGAGCGCCGACTCGTTCGCCTCCGATCCGCCGGAAACGAAGAAGGCGCGGTCGAAGCCCTCGCCGGCCAGCGCGCAGACGCGATCGGCCAGCGCGATGTTGTGTTCGCTCTCGAAGAAGCGCGGATAGGCGAAGCTCACCCGCGCCGCCTGCTCCTGCATGGCCGCGAGCACGTGGGGATTGCCGTGGCCGATGTTGGCCACCACCGCGCCCGCGGTCGCGTCCAGATAGCGCCGGCCGTCGGCGTCCCAGAGGTAGACGCCTTCGCCGCGGCCCACGCGCGGAGGCCGGGGCGAGCCCTTGGGGCTGTAGAAGGCGAGGACCGAGCCGCCATGCGGGGTGTCGCCCAGCAGGCGTGAGGGGACGGGCGTTGCAGGAGATCCGGCGGCAGGCGATTGCATGGCGCAACGATACGGAGATCGTCCTCGCGAAAGAAGCGGCATGGAAGGATGAAGTCCTATACGCTCGGCGCATGAAGCTCGTACATGACCGCATCGACCTGCTCGCGACCTTCCTGCGCATCGCCGAGACGGGCTCGCTGAGCAAGGCAGCGCGCCTGCTGGGCATCACCCAGCCCACTGCCAGCCGGCGCCTGCTCGAACTCGAGCGGCTGCTGGGCTGCAAGCTCGCGCTGAGGACCACCGCCAGCTTCTCGCTGACCGACGAGGGGCGCCTCCTGATGGTCGAGGCCAGGGCGCTGTCCGACCGCTGGGCCAGCCTCTCCGAGCGGATCTCGGGCGGCCGCAGCCGGCCGGAGGGCACGCTGCGGGTGATCGGGCCTTCGGGATACGGGACGGGCTTCCTGACGGATGCGGTGACCGACCTGCGCGCGGCATGGCCGCAGCTGCGCGTGGAGCTGACGCTGACCGATCGCGTCGTGGACCTGGTCGCGACCGGCGCGGAGTGCTGGGTCTGCGTCGGCGAAGTGCGCGACCCGGGCCTGGTGTGCCGGCATCTGGGCGACATGGAACGCATCCTGGTCGCCCACCCCGCGCTGCTGCGTCGCATCGGGCCCGTGACGCCGGCCACCCTGCCGACCCTGCCCTGCGTGGGCCTGGTGCCGTACTTCGTCGACACGGTCCGGCTGCTCGACAGGGCAGGGCGCTCGCAGACGGTGTCGATCGATACGCCGCTGCGCACCGACAGCCTGCTGTCGAGCTACCGCGCGATCCTCAACGGCGACGGCATCGGCGCGGCCGCGCCCTGGATCTGCCAGGCCGACCTGGAGGCGGGCCGTCTCAAGCGCGTGCTTCCGCGCCTGTGGCTCGAGCCGGTGGGAATCCACGTGGCGCTGCCTCCCGACATCCACCGGCCCGCGCGCGTGACCGCGTTCATCGATGCGCTGCGGCGACGGATCAAGGACATGCGGGGGTTCCGGTCCCGCGACTAGCGATCCCGCGATCGCGGCTTCTTCCTACAAGACGAAGAAGATTTACGGGTTCTCTTTCCGTGCCCGAATTGATCCCGAATTCGAGACTGATTCCTTTCTGCTTCGTTCTTCCTGACGGCATGAGTACCAATGTTTTGGTTCGGAAAGTGATCCGTACCACGACGTAAGCAATGCAATTTTTCACTCGAAATCCAGGTTGTGAATCCCTCGTAACGATCTGACATTTCTTAAGAAAAGTTGATGTGCGAGAACCACATCGCTTCGTAGTGCTTTGTATTCGTTGAGAGATTAAGAAGAAGAAAAGTCATCGGGTATCACCCGATGAGCATGTATATTGATTCCAAGGCCGAAACAGGCTTATTGGTGCATGGCGGTGCTGTCAAAGCATGTAGCGCAAGCTCGTGTTTTCGACACCCGACCCGCAGGTCTTCTCTCCAGCACGGAGATGCCGATTTCCGTGCAGCACCAACAGACTCTTGTTCCCGCCATCGGGCGTACAGGAGGAGACACGCATCCGGCTCGAAGCCCATCCTGTCGATCAAGGAGAGGACGAATTGACTTCAACGATCAGCGCGCCGCAGCGGCTGGCGCGCGGCATGGCCCTTTTGGGCGCCCTGGCACTGCAGGCCTGCACGGTGGTGCCCGGCATGGGCAACGTCAGCGTGTACGAGCCGCACAACGAACTGCCCACCCAGTTCGACTACCTGCCCGATGAAGCCCCCGAAGGGCGCATCACGCCCATCTCGCTCGCCCTGGTGCGCACGCTGGGCCAGTCCGCGCCGGGCGTGCCCGACAACGTCCGTGCCCTCTTCGGCAAGACGGAGCGCTACACCATCGGCTCGGGTGACGTGGTCGGCGTCATCGTCTACGACCATCCCGAGCTGCTGCCCAATGCCGGCGCCGTCATCTCGCAGGCCGCCGATCCCACCGGCGTGCAGGTGGCGCCGGGCTTCATCGTCGACGCCGCCGGCGAGATTGCCTTCCCCTATGTCGGCCGCGTGCGCGTGGCGGGCCTGACGGAGGCCGAGGCCTCCGACCTGATCGCCAAGCTGATCGCCACGCAGGTGCAGGACCCGCAGGTCACCGTGCGCATCCAGTCCTTCCGCAGCCGCCGCGTGTATGTCGAAGGCGCGGTGCGCACGCCCGGCTCGCAGATCGTGACCGACGTGCCCATGACGCTGACCGAGGCCGTCAACCGCGCGGGAGGCATCACCGAGGAGGGCAATCGCTCCTCCCTGACGCTCATCCGCGACGGCGCCTCCATCCCCATCGACCTGACGCGCCTGCGCGACGCGGGCCTCGATGCCAACGGGATCCCCCTGCAGCACGGCGACATCGTGCGCGTGGCCAACCGCGAAGACAGCAAGGTCTTCGTGATGGGCGAGGTCCTGGCGCCGATGGCCCTGGCCATGCGCAGCAACGGCCGCCTGAACCTGAACGAAGCGCTGAACGAGGCCGGCGGCCCCGCCGTCGCCAGCAGCAACCCCGGCCAGATCTATGTCATCCGCGAAGCCGCCAGCGGCAACCCTGCCATCTTCCACCTCGACGCCAAGAACCCCGCGGCCATGGTGCTGGCCAGCCAGTTCAGGCTGCAGCCCTTCGACGTCGTCTACGTCGATCCGGCGCCGCTGGTGAAGTGGAACCGCGTCGTCAGCCTCATCCTGCCTTCGTCGCAGGTCGTGAACAACGCGGACGAGGTGTATGTGCGTCATCGGTGACCGCGCGCGCGAACCGAAAGAGCAGACGACATGGTATTGATGCACTCCGAGTCCCGCTCCGCCCTGCAAGGCGCGGCGGCGGGCGCCGAGGCCGCTTCGTCGGCCGTCGGCGCGGCTCGCGGCGTCTTCGAGGAACAGGTGCGCGTGCGCAGCAAGCTGTACGCCCTGCTGTCGTGGATGCTGCGCGCGAGCGATCTGGTGCTGCTGGTGGGTGCCGGCTGGCTCGTCCACTGGCTGCGCTTCGGCGCGGCGGGCCTCGGCGCCGACTACGCGCAGGCGATCGGCCGCGGCGTCCTGTTCGCGCTGATCGTGCTGAGCGGCACCTCGCTCTACCGCAGTTGGCGCGGCCGCCGTGTGGCCAGCGAGCTGTTGAAGCTGGCCACGCTCTGGCTGCTGATGTTCGGCCTGATGGTGCTGTACGCGGTGGTGATGAAGGACGGCGACCACCTTTCGCGCGTCTGGTGGTTCGGCTGGTTCTCGCTGAGCCTGACTGCCGCCATGGCCATGCGCATCGTGGTGCGCGGCACGGCCGACGTGCTGCGTTCGCGGGGCTTCGACGTGCGCAGCGCCGTGGTGGTGGGCGCCAACCACGACGCGCACCGGATCGTCCAGACGCTGCAGAGCCAGAACTGGGCCGGCATCCGCGTGCACGGCTGGTTCAGCGCCAGCGTGGATTCGCACGCCATCGAATCGGTGCCGAGGCTGGGCGACCTGTCCGACCTCGCCGCCTACGTCCAGCGCGAGCGCATCGACCAGGTATGGATCGCCCTGCCCATGAGCGCGCAGCACAAGATCGCGCGCATCCTGCAGGAGCTGTACCACTCCACCACCAACATCAAGTTCGTGCCCGACCTGTTCGGCATGGAGCTGCTCAACCATTCGGTGGAACAGATGGCCGGCCTGCCCGTGATCAACCTGCGCGACAGCCCGCTCGAGGGCAACGCCCGCATCGTCAAGGCCATCGAGGACCGCGTGCTGGCGGCGTGCATCCTCCTGCTCATCTCGCCGCTGCTCGTCCTCATCGGCATCGCCGTCAAGCTCAGCTCGCCGGGGCCGATCATCTTCAGGCAGCTGCGGCACGGCATCGGCGGCCAGCCCATCGAGGTGTGGAAGTTCCGCAGCATGTACGTGCACGAGGAGCGCGACGGCCACGTGGCGCAGGCCACGCGTGGAGACCGGCGCGTGACGCCCCTGGGCGCCTTCCTGCGCAGGACGAGCCTGGACGAGCTGCCGCAGTTCATCAACGTGCTGCAGGGCACGATGTCGATCGTCGGCCCGCGCCCGCACGCGCTGGCGCACAACGAGCAGTACAAGGAACTGGTGGGCCGCTACATGCAGCGCCACCGCGTCAAGCCGGGCATCACCGGCTGGGCGCAGGTCAACGGCCTGCGCGGCGAGACGGACACGCTGGAGAAGATGGCCAAGCGGGTGGAGTACGACCTGTACTACCTGCAGAACTGGTCGCTGGCCTTCGACATCAAGATCATCTTCTACACGGTCTTCACCGGCTTCATCAACCACAACGCGTATTGAACGCTGCCGAATGACACGCATCCTGGTCACCGGAATCAACCACGCGCCCGAGAACATCGGCATCGGCAAATACACGGGCGAGATGTGCCGATGGCTGGCCGCGCGCGGCCACCAGGTACGCATGGTCGCCGCGCCGCCGTACTACCCCGCCTGGCGCGTCTGGCCCGGCCACAGGCGCTGGTGGTTCCGGCGCGAGCAGCTCGACGGCGTGGACGTCATCCGCTGCCCGCTGTGGGTGCCCCGCACGCCGCGCGGCGCCACGCGCCTGCTGCACCTCGTCAGCTTCGGCTTGAGCTCGGCCTGCGCGCTGGCGTATTCGCTGGCGTGGCGTCCGCAGGTGGTGGTGAACGTCGCCCCCACGCTGACCAGCGCGCCCGCGGCCTGGGCGCTGGCGCGCCTGTCGGGTGCGCGCTGCTGGCTGCACATCCAGGATTTCGAACTCGATGCCGCGCTCAACATGGGCATCGTCGACGCCGGGCCGGCCAGGCGCGTCGCCGTCGCGCTCGAGCGCTGGCTGCTGCGCCGCTTCGACACCGTGTCCACCATCTCCGGGCGCATGCTGGAGCGGCTGGGCGCCAAGGGCGTGGCACCCGAGCGGCAGGCGCTGTTCCCCAACTGGGCCGACATCGACGGCGTGCGGCCCCTGCAGGCCGCCAGCCCCTATCGCGCGGAACTGGGCATCCCGGACGGCGCGGTGGTGGCCCTGTACTCGGGCAACATGAGCCTGAAGCAGGGGCTCGAACTGCTGGGCGAGGCCGCCACCCGCCTGGCGGCGACGCCGGGCCTGTACTTCGTCTTCGGCGGCCAGGGCCCGGGCCGGGGGCCGCTGGAGCAGGCCTGCGCCGGCCTGGCCAACGTGCGCTTCCTCGACCTGCAGCCCAGCGAGCGCCTCAACGACTGGCTGGGCCTGGCGGACATCCACCTGCTGCCCCAGCGCGCGGACGTGGCGGACCTCGTCATGCCCTCCAAGCTGACCGGCATGCTGGCCAGCGGCCGCGCGATCCTCGCCACGGCCCATCCGGGCACGGGGCTGGCCCATGCGCTCGAAGGCAGCGGCGTGGTCGTGCCGCCGGGCGATGCAGCGGCATTCGCCGACGCGCTGCTCGCCCTCGCGGACGACGCCCCCGAGCGGCAGCGCCTGGGCGTCGCGGCGCGGCTGCAGGCCGAGCGGACCCTGGCCCGCGACGGCATCCTGGCGCGCTTCGAGCTGCAGTTGCTGGCCCCACGCCGCGGCCCCGCCGAAGCGGGGGAGGGCGAGGGCCAGGACCTTTCCTCTGCGCCACCGGAGGCTGCCGGCCGGCGCGAGGCCTGATCCGCCCCGACACCCGCAGCGTCCTCCATGGCCGTGGCCGGTTGCACCGGCCCGTTGCACACCCCGTTCCTCCACATCGAGAACACACATGTCCCAGAAACGAGCACTCATCACCGGGATCACGGGCCAGGACGGCTCGTACCTCGCCGAATTCCTTCTCGAGAAGGGCTACGAGGTGCACGGCATCAAGCGTCGCGCCTCGCTGTTCAACACCCAGCGCGTGGACCACATCTACCAGGACCCCCACGAGGCAGGCGCGCGCCTGCACCTGCACTACGGCGACCTGACCGACACCAGCAACCTCACGCGCATCGTGGCGCAGGTGCAGCCCGACGAGGTCTACAACCTGGGCGCGCAGAGCCATGTGGCGGTGAGCTTCGAGGCGCCCGAGTACACCGCCGACGTGGATGCCATCGGCACCCTGCGCCTGCTGGAGGCGATCCGTTTCCTCGGCCTGGGCGACAGGACCCGCTTCTACCAGGCCAGCACCTCCGAGCTGTACGGCCTGGTGCAGGAGATCCCGCAGCGGGAGTGCACGCCGTTCTATCCGCGCAGCCCCTATGGCGTGGCCAAGCTGTACGCCTACTGGATCACGGTGAACTACCGCGAGAGCTACGGCATGTACGCCTGCAACGGCATCCTCTTCAACCACGAGAGCCCGCGCCGCGGCGAGACCTTCGTCACCCGCAAGATCACCCGCGGCCTGGCCAACATCGCCCAGGGGCTGGAGAAGTGCCTCTACATGGGCAACCTGGATTCGCTGCGCGACTGGGGCCACGCCAAGGACTACGTCCGCATGCAGTGGCTGATGCTGCAGCAGGACCAGCCGCAGGACTTCGTGATCGCCACCGGCGTGCAGTACAGCGTGCGCCAGTTCATCGACATGGCGGCGAGGGAGCTGGGCATCACCGTCGCCTTCGAGGGCAAGGGCGTCGACGAGCGGGTGGTGGTGGAGGACGTGAAGGGCGACAAGGCCCCCGCGCTCAGGCCGGGCGACGTGATCGTGGCGGTGGACCCGCGCTACTTCCGCCCGGCGGAGGTGGACACCCTGCTGGGCGATCCGTCGAAGGCGAAGGACGAACTCGGGTGGGTGCCGCAGATCGCGCTGGGCGACATGGTCAGGGAGATGGTCGAGGCCGACCTGGGCACGGCGCAGCAGATCGCGCTGCTGCGCCGCCACGGCCATTCCGTGTTTGCAGGGAAGGCCGAGTAGCGGCGCAGTCCACTTCCGGCCATCGTCACATGCGACGCATCTTCTGGGGCCTGGCGGACCAGTGCCTGGCTTCCGCGCTGGCCTTCGGCGTCATCTTCGCGGGCGGCGCGGTGCTGCCGGTGGGGGACTTCGTGCAGTTCGCGCTGGCCCTTGCCGCGGCCGCCTTCCTGCAGACCGCGTGCGCGTCGCTGGTCGCCGTGCCTGCCCTCTATTTCATCAACCAGGCATCCAGCCCCTCGGGAAGGGCCTACCTCGCCCAGTTGCTTTGCATGATCGGCGCCATCGCCTTGCTCACGTTGCTGGCCGGCTGGCTGCTGAGCGGCCTCGGCGCCTTTCCGGCCCTGTCGGCGCTGACCGTCGTGGTCGGCGCGTGCTGGGCGCTCTTCGATCTGTTCCGCCGCCTGCTCATCTCGGCGAACAGGCAGGTGCAATCCGCCTTCGTCTCGGCGCTCGGCGCCGTCGTCGTCTGCGCTGGCATGACCTTCATCTGGTTCTCCGCGCACAAGAGCCACACCGTGGCCCTGGGTGCCGTCGCGCTCTCCTATTTCTGCGCGGCCGTGCTGGGCGCCGTGCTGCTGACGACGGCCTATGCCGGCAGCGGCGGCTACAGGATCGGCCTGGGCGAGGCCGTGAAGCGGCACTGGCATCACTCGCACTGGCTGCTGGTGGGCGCGGGGATCTACTGGGTCTACAGCCAGGGCTTCGTCCTGCTGCTGCCGCATTTCCTGGACGACCGGCAGGTCGGCCTGTTCCGGCTGCTGATCAACCTGGCCGGCATGTCCACGGTGCTGCTCGTCTGGATGGAGAACCACTACGTGCCCCTCCTCAGCAGGGATGCGAGCCGCCGCGAGACGGGCGCGTTCGCGGGCGCGGCGGCCAGGCTGCGCAAGGTCTGCCTGGCGCTGGCCGTGGTCTACGTGCTGTTCTGGGCGCCGGTGTTCCATCTGCTGTACGGGCTCCTGTATGCCCGGAAGTTCGGCGCCGCCGACGTGCCGTCCGTCCTCGTGGTGTGCCTGGGGCAGGCCTTCCTGATCCTGTCGCGGGCCCCGCTGGTGATCAGCCGCGCGCTGGGCGACACCCGGATCACCCTGGTGGCGCACCTGGGCTGCCTGGCGGCGGTCGCGGGTGTCGGGGCATGGGGCGCGCTGCACCACGGCGTGCTCGGCGCGCTGGCCGGCACCAGCCTCGGCTACCTGGTCTTCCATCTCGTCATGGCCGCGGGTGCCGCGCGCCTGATGCATCCACGACAACGAAGCGCATGAAGAACATCCTCATCATCAACGCCTACTCCGCGCGCAACCGCGGGGACGCGGGCATCGTCGTTGCGATGATCCGCTACCTGCGCGGCCTGTGGCCGGACTGCCGCATCAGCGTCATGTCCTCCTATGCGGAAGAGAACCGGGCGTTCTACGCGCGCTACCGCGCCGATTCCGTGGCGCCGCCGTGGCCTCTCGCGCGCGGCACCGGCTCGCTGTCGCGCTACCTCGACGGGCTTGCCGCGTGGCTCCAGGCGGTCTTTCTTCCCGGAAGCAGGCGCTTCCAGGCCTACCGGGAGGCCGACCTCGTGGTCTCGGCCGGCGGCGGCTACATCTACTCGTCGCGCCGCGGCCCGATGGGCGTCGGCCTGCTGAACGCGCTCTACCACTACTGGCTGGGCCCGCGGCACGGAAAGCCCACCCTGGGCTTTCCGCAGAGCATCGGCCCGCTCAGCCACGCGATCGACCGCGCGCTGGTGAAGCGCGCGCTGCGGGACGTCGATCTCGTCTTCAGCCGGGAGGCGATCTCCACGAAGCTGCTCCAGCAGCTGCGCATCGCCTGCGAGGAGGTCCCCGACATCGCGTTCACCCTGCCGGCCCCGCTGCGGGATGCGAACCGGAAGAAGGAGCGGCAGATCGGATTGACCGTGCTCGACTGGGGCTTCTCCAAGGCGGGGAGCACGCCCGAGGACATCGCGCGCTACCTGCGCAAGCTGGCGGAGCTGGCCCGGGCCGTCCTGAGCGCCCATCCCGACGCCCGCATCAGCATCTTTCCCCAGGTCGACGTGGGCGCGAGCGACAGCGACGTGCCGATCTCCCGGGAGCTGGAGGCGATGGTCGCCGACGAGCGCTGCCGCGTGGCGGAACTGGCGCCGGACGTCACGCCCGAGGAACTGGTGACCCTGTATTCCGCCATGTCCGTCTTCGTCGCCAGCCGGATGCACTCGGCGATCTTCGCCATCGCCGGCGGGGTGCCGACCATCGGGCTGGCCTACCAGCCGAAGACGAAGGGGACCTTCGACGCCATCGGCCTGTCGGCGCTGTCGCACGACATCGCCGACTTCGACCCCGATGCCGTCAAGGAGCAGGTCCTGCAGCTCCTGGACGAGAACGCCGGCGCCTGGCACGTCGACCTGCGCGGCATCCGCACGTCACTGGACCTGTACTTCCAGGCCCGTGCGGACGCCGTCCCCCTGGCTGCGGCCTGATGCGCCCGACGCCATGACAAGCAGTCCCCACGCGCGCGGCGCCTTTTCCTGCCAGGCATGAGGCAGCTCGCGCTCCTGTTCTTCTATGCCGGATGGATGCTGATTCCATTCGACAACCTGCGGATCGCCCCGTCGCTCGGATGGGCGGCCGTCTCTCCCTATTTCTTCTTCGCCTCCGCCGTCCTCTTCGTACTCTGGCGGCCGCGGGAGTTCGCGGCGAACTTCCTGCGCGTCAAGGTCAACCGGGCGATCCTCCTGCAGGGGCTGGTCTTCCTCTCGTTCCTTTCCTACCTGGCGTTCGGCCTCGAGCCGGGCCTGGTCGGGCTGACGGCGTTCAAGCTGCTGCTCGGCCTGGGCCTCCTCGTGTCGTTCTCCTATGTCATCTTCCTGGTGCAGGCCGACGAGCGGCGAGGGCAGAGGATTTCGAGGAAGCTGATCTCGATGCTGGCGGCGAGCTACCTGCTCGCCGTGCTGTGCGGGCTGGCCCAGTACCTGGCCATCCTCGGATGGGGCCCCGCCCTTCCGTTCGACCTGGTCTTCGCCCGCTTCTATCCAGAGAAGGTCCAGTTCAGCTTCACCGAGCCGAGCTTCGTGAGCCTGCACGTGCTGGGCATCATCGTCCCCACCGTGCTGATCCTGGCGCCGGCCCGCAGCCGCGCGAGGACCCTGCTGCTGGCGTGCGGCGTCCTGCTGCTGCTGATCTCCATCGTCTCGGGCTCGTCGCTGCGGGCGCTGGTGGACTGCGCGCTCTTCGGCAGCGGCCTGCTGCTGATCCTGCCGTCCAGGAAGAAGATCAAGGCCGTCAGCGCGATGGTCTGCGGCCTGGCCATCTTCCTCGCGCTGCCGTCGAACCGCCTGGTGGAGCGGGTCGAGAGCGTGCTCTCGGGCGAGGGCGTCGCGGACCCCTCCGCCCTCATCCGGAAGTTCCGCTCGGAAGCCGCCCTGTACGGGATGGTGGAACACCCCCTGAGCGCGGCGATCGGCTTCGGCTTCGGCAACAGCGGCCAGGCGATCGAATCCGGCTTCGACAAGGCTTACCAGAACATGCCCACCTCCATCGACCTCGACGAAATCGAACAGCTGCGCGTCCGGCAGGACGGCCTGACCTACAGCATGCACGTGAAGCTGCTGGCCGAGCACGGCCTGCTGGGCTACCTGCTGCTCCTCCTGATGCTGTTCGACCGGCGCAGGAAGATCCTGTTCTTCGCGACCTTCGTGGTCTACCTGCAATTCGATTCGTACGCGTTCTACACGCTGTGGCTGTACATCGCGGCGCGGATCTTCGACCGGGCCCGTGACGAGCACTTCGTGCGGACCGTGCGGAGGGCGGCATGAGGTTCCTGCTGATCGGGCCGCTGCCCGAGCCGATCAACGGCTGCTCGTACGCGAACGCGGTACTGCTGCGCAGGGCGCGGGAGGAGGGGCACGACTTCCGCGCCATCGACACCTCCACGCCCACCATCTCCGGGAAGCAGGGGGCGCGCTTCTCCCTGCGCAAGGCGCTGGCCTTCCTGGGCACCTACCGGCACCTGCCGCGCGTGCTCCGGGCCGACGCCGTCTACCTGACGCCGGGGCAGACCTTCTTCGGCCTGATGAAGTACGCGCCCTTCATACTGCTCGCCCGCTGGAGCCGCAGGCCCTACGTGATCCACCTCCACGGCAATCACTTGGGGCGGCACTACGCCGAGCTGCCCGGCCTGCGCAAGCGGCTGTTCCACGGCTGCGTGTCGCACGCCGCCGCGGGCATCGTCCTCTCCGAATCGCTGCGGGGCAACTTCAAGAACCTGCTGCCGGGCGAGCGGGTCTTCGTCGTGGAGAACTTCGCGGGCGACGACCTGTTCACGGACACCGCAGCGGCCGGCAAGCCCACCGATCGCCTGGAGATCCTCTACCTGAGCAACCTCATGAGGGAAAAAGGCATCCTGGACCTGCTGGACGCGCTCGCCGTCCTGAAGCGGGAGAAGGTGGACTTCCGTGCGCGGATCGCGGGCCACATCGAGAAGGGCCTGGAGGCCGAGGTGCGAAAGAGGCTGGACGCGCTGATGCCCGAGGCGGTGTACGTCGGCGCCGTCGCGGGTGACAGGAAGCGTCGGCTCCTGGCCGGCGCCAACGTGTTCGCGCTGCCGACCTACTACGCCATGGAGGGGCAGCCGATCTCCCTGCTCGAAGGCCTGGCCACCGGCAACATCATCGTGACGACCGCGCACGCCGGCATCCCGGACATCGTCGATGCGTCGCACGGCCACGTGATCGAGGCCCGCAACCCCGCGGCGCTGGCGGCGACGCTGCGCAAGATCTCGGCGCACCTGCCCGACGAGGTGGATCGCTTCTCACGGCACAACCGCGACTATGCCGCTGCCAGGTTCACGGAACGCTCCTTCGCGGGCAGGGTCGTGGCGGTGCTGCGGCAGGCCGCGGAACGCCCGGCGGGCGAGACCTCCCGGAGGACCGCATGAGCCTGCTCGACGCCGGAAGGAGCCGGCCCCTGGAAGGCGGCGCCTCGTACTCGATCGGCCACCGGCTGTTCCGGGCGCTCTGGAACCTCGCGTGGCTGTTGTGCGCGGCCTGGACGCCGCCCCCGCTGCACCGCTGGCGCGGCCTGCTGCTGCGGCTGTTCGGCGCCGACGTGCATCCGACCGCGCGCGTCTACGGCAAGGCGCGCATCTGGTATCCGCCCCACCTCACGATGGGCGCGTACGCCGTGCTCGGCCCCGGCGTGGACTGCTACTGCCAGGGCCGGATCACCATCGGCGAGAAGGCGGTGGTCTCGCAGGGCGCCTCCCTGTGCGCCGGCACCCACGACATCGCCGATCCGAACTTCCAGCTGGTCCAGAAACCCATCGCCATCGGCGCCCACGCGTGGATCGCCGCCGAGGCCTTCGTCGGCCCCGGCGTGACCGTGAACGAAGGCGCCGTGGTCGGCGCGCGCGCCGTGCTCTTCAAGGACGCCGAGCCCTGGGGCGTCTATGTCGGCAATCCCGCGCGCTGGATCAAGACGCGCGTGCTGCGGCAGCCTGCTCCACATCAGGCGCAGGTGATCGGCGCCTGAGCCTCCAGCGAGTCCCCCGCATGACCTCCGAATCGACGACGGCACGGCCGTTTCGCAACGATATCAACGGCCTGCGCGCCTGGGCCGTGGTGTCCGTCGTGCTGTTCCACTTCGGCGTCGCCGGCTTCCAGGGCGGCTTCATCGGGGTCGACGTCTTCTTCGTGATCTCGGGTTTCCTGATGACGTCGATCATCGTCGAGGGCCTGGCGTCGGACCGGTTCTCCATCGCGTCGTTCTACCGGGCCCGCGCCCGGCGGATCGTCCCCGCCCTGGGCGTGCTGTGCTGCGCGCTGCTGGTGCTCGGCTGGTTCTGGCTGCCCTCGCTGGACTACCGGGCTTTCGCGCTCGACGCCTTCCTGGCGCTGGTTTTCCTGAGCAACGTCAAGTTCTGGCGGGAGGCGGGCTACTTCGACGCCGACTCGCACGAGAAGCTCCTGCTGCACACCTGGTCGCTCTCGGTGGAATGGCAGTTCTACCTGCTGCTGCCGCTGGCGCTGGTGGTCGTCTGGCGCCTCGGCGGGCGCCGCAGGGGCCTGCTCGCGTGCTATGCGCTGCTGGGCCTCGCATCGCTCGCGCTGTCGTGGTACCTGACGGCCAAGAGCGCGTCCTCGGCATTCTTCCTGCTGCCGACCCGGGTCTGGGAAATGATCGCGGGCGGCCTGGTCTTCTTCCTGAAGGAGCGGGGCCCTGCGTCCCCCGGCGGGCAGCGGGCCCTGGAATGGACCGGCCTGGCCATGATCGTCGCCGCGCTCGCGGCCTTCGACGGTTCGACGCCCTGGCCCTCGGTGCATGCGCTGCTGCCCGTCGCCGGCGCGGCCTTCGTCCTGCTTGCGCAAAGGCGCGGCTCCTTCGCCACCGGCAGCACGGTCGCGCAGTGGATCGGCCTGCGGTCCTATTCGATCTACCTCTGGCACTGGCCGGTCGTGGTGATCCTCGGCTTTGCCGGCCTGTCGCGCTCGGTCGTCGCGCTCGGCGCGGGGATGGCGCTGTCGCTGGTGCTGGGAAGCCTGTCCTACCGGTATGTCGAGAAGACATCCGCCAACGCGCTGTCGCACCGGGCCGGTGCGCGGCCCGCACGCTTCTTCCGGCCCGCGGCCTGGGCGTGCCTGTGCATTCCCTGCGTCGTGGTGGTGGCGGCCGGCGGCGTGCCAGGGCGCCTGCCCGCCGGGATCGAACGGGTGTCCCGCGCCGCCGAGGACAAGAACCCGCGCATGGCCGAGTGCCACGTGGCCCCGCCCGCGCGCGTGCCAGGCTGCACCTACGGGGGGCCGAAGCTCGGCGCGATCGTCATGGGCGACAGCCATGCCGCGACCCTGGTGCGCGCCGTCGAGCACGCCCTGCCCGGCAAGGACCTGCACGTGCTCGACTGGACCTACTCGGGTTGCCGCACCCTGCTGAACAGCAGGCGGATCGGCGAGGAGAAGGACGCGTGCAGCCAGTTCGTCCGGTGGGCCCTGGAGGCGCAGAAGCAGTTCCCGGCCGATGTCCCGCTCGTCATCGCCAACCGGATCTCCGTCGACGCCTACGGCCAGAACGAAGGCGACCAGGTGACCACGACCTCGAAGCCGCAGGTCTATTTCGACAAACCCTTCGAGACCCGGAACGAGGACTACCGGCGGCAACTGGCGGACGCCCTGGTCGCCACCGCCTGCGAGTTCAGGAAGTACAGGCGGGTCTACATGGTCCGCCCCTTCCCCGAGATGAGGCGCAACGTCCCCAGGACCATGGCCCGGGCCATGATCCTGGGCCGGCACGAGGAGGTCGACATCACGCTCGACGAATACCGGGCGCGGCAGGCATACGCCTGGCAGCTGCAGAACCGGGCGCATGCGCAATGCGGCGTCGAGATCATCGACCCGACCGCCGTGCTGTGCGACGCGCGGCATTGCCACGGCGCCCACGAGGGCATGCCGAACTACTTCGACGACGACCACCTCGGCGAGCACGGCGCCGGCAGGCTCGTGCCGATGATCCGCGCCATCTTCGGTCCGCCCGGGGTGCCGCAGCGGCAGACGTGGGCGCAGGCCATCGGCGGCGGCTCGCCCTGAGGCGGGCGGTCAGCGGCTAGGCCTGGTAGTAGATGCCATCGAAATCGGCGTAGCCGGCCGTGACCGCGCCGCTCCCGGCGAGCTGCGCGGTGAGCTTGCCGTCGTCCGCGCGCAGGGCCGCCACGCTCACGGTGCCGGTGAAGTGCGAGACGGTGCCCGACACGTTCAGCTCCTTGCCGTTCCAGGCGATGTCGGCGCTGATCATGCCCCCCTGGCCACTGGACGAGAACATGATCGTCAGCCGGCCCGCCATGCGGGTGGGCAGCGGGCAGACGGTGAGGGGCTGCGATGCGTCCGACGGCGCCAGCGGGATCAGGAAGCCCTTGACGTACCCGCCGGGCGCCGGGTTGCCCGACCGGGCGATCAGCGCCGACACCGGCGACTGGCTGACCAGCTTGCCGCCGATGGACAGGGAGCCCAGCGTGGCGGGATTGGCGGTGTTCTGGCTGTACCAGTGGCCCAGGCCGACCGCCTGGTTGCCCAGCTTGAGCCCCGTCCGGCAGTCCAGCGAGATGTTGTTCTCGGTGGCCTGGATGCCGGCGCCGTCCAGCCAGTAGCCTGTCCGGAATCCCCTCGCACGGTTCGACGAGATGGCATGGAGGCGCACCACGCCGTTCCTGTCGTGGATGTTCCAGACGCCGGTGCCCGCATTCGACCCGGCGGCGTTGAACTGGTTGGTCGCCACGATGGCGCCGTCGCCGGCGCCGCCGGGGCCCGCCTGCGCCGTGAAGCCGTCCTTCATGCACTCGGAGGCCGCGTTGCCGACCACCACCCCGCGCGCCTGCGCATCCTCCAGGTGGATGGCGGCGTTGCGGGCCTGCAGGATCTGGTTGGCGACGGTGATGTGGCTCTGCGTCCCGGCGATGCCGACGGCGAACCCGGCGGTGGCTTCCGACCCGCCCTGCTTGGCGGACAGGAAGTTCCCGATCGCGGAATAGGCCCTGCAGTTGGCGTTCGGCTGGTTCCACTCGATGGCGTCGGAGGTGTCGGACTCCACCGTGGAGCCCATCACCAGGAAGGAGGCGGAGTCGCGGCCGTTCCTGTTGGCGAGGATGCCGTAGCCGCTGCTGAAGATGCTGCTGCCGATGATCTTGGTGTTGGCGGCGTTGGCCTTGTTCTGGTGGAAGGCGATGCCGCCGGGCGAGCGCAGGATCGTGTTCGAGATCTTGATGTTCGCCGCGTTCGCCGGCGACTCCAGCAGCGACTTCTGCTCGCGGGCGCCGGCCAGGTGGGCGGAGAAGATGGAGGCCGATGGCGCCAGCGTGATCGTGGGCGTCGGGTAGGGCGTGTCGAGGCTGCCCGTGAACAGCCCGTTCCGGGACAGGGCCTTGGCAATGTCCTGCGGGGGCTGGGCGCCGGCGGCCGTATCGGCGGCGGCGCCCCGGGGCTGCGCGATCGCGGTGGAGCCGAGGACGGCGCCGCCCATGAAGGCAAAGACGGAGCGCCGGCTTTCCAGGATGGTTTTCATGGGGAGGCAGACCGGTAGTGGGTTGCTGTTCCCTCGATGCCTGCGAAGCAGGGAGGGGCGGATGCGGCTACACGGCGCGCAGCTCGGCCTGGTGTCCGAGGAACCAGCGGTAGGTGTCCTCGATGCCTTCGCGCAGGCCGATCCGCGCGCGCCAGCCCAGGGCGTGCAGGCGCCCGACGTCGAGCAGCTTGCGCGGCGTGCCGTCGGGCTTGCTGGCGTCGTTGACGATCTCGCCCCGGAAACCGGTGATGTCCTTCACCAGCCCGGCCAGCTCGCGGATGCTGATGTCCTCGCCCACGCCGACGTTGACGATGTCCTCGCCGTCGTAGGTCTCGGTCAGGTGGACCGCGGCCTCGGCCATGTCGTCCACGTGCAGGAACTCGCGGCGCGGCGTGCCGGTGCCCCACATCACCACCTGCCCGTCGCCGCGCAGCCTGGCCTCGTGGAACTTGCGGATCAGCGCCGGCAGCACGTGCGAGTTCTGCAGGTCGAAGTTGTCGCCCGGGCCGTACAGGTTGGTCGGCATCAGGCTGATGGCGTTGAAGCCGTACTGCCGGCGGTAGGCCTGGCACAGCTTGATGCCGGCGATCTTGGCGACGGCGTACCACTCGTTGGTGGGCTCCAGCGGGCCGGTCAGCAGGGAATCCTCCCGGATGGGCTGGGGCGCCAGCTTCGGGTAGATGCACGACGAGCCGAGGAAGGTCAGCTTGGCGGCGCCGTGGCGGTACGCGGCATCGATGACGTTGTTCTGGATCTGCAGGTTCTCCAGCAGGAACTGCGCCGGATAGGTGTCGTTGGCATGGATGCCGCCGACCTTGGCCGCCGCCAGGTAGACGTACTCGGGCCGGTGGGCGGCGAACCAGGCCTCGACGGCGTCGCGGTCGCGCAGGTCCAGCGTGTCGCGTCCGGCCAGCAGCAGCTGGCTGCAGCCCAGGGCCTTCAGGCGCCGCACGATGGCGCTGCCGACCAGCCCGCGATGGCCGGCCACGAAGATGCGGGAATCGGTGTGCATGGAGGGGCCTCGTTCGATCCGTTCAGGTCTTGTACTTGTATTCCGCGTAGCGGTAGCCGCCGTAGCGGTAGCCGTAGCTGCCGTAGTGGCGGCGCGTGAGGTCCATGCCGTTGAACACCACGCCGCTCGCGCGCTT
Organism: Xenophilus sp.; assembly: GCF_044462705.1. Lineage (NCBI taxonomy): Bacteria > Pseudomonadati > Pseudomonadota > Betaproteobacteria > Burkholderiales > Comamonadaceae > Xenophilus > Xenophilus sp. The sequence goes on along the minus strand of NZ_JBIQNC010000028.1, from coordinate 9,257 downwards.
GCCGCCCTGCGCCAGGCGGCGCGCGCTTTCGTTGAGCTCGCCCATCTGCGTCTGGTCCGCGCGCGCGACCAGCAGCACCACGCCGCAGTGCGGCGCGACGGCGGCGGTGTCGGCCGCCACCAGCACAGGCGGCGTGTCGACGATCACCGTGTCGTAGGCGGCCGAGAGGGTGTCGAGCATGCGCGCGAAGGTGTCGGACATCAGCATGTCCGCCGGGTTGACGGGCAGCTTGCCGGTGGTCAGCATGTCCAGGTTGGGCAGCACGTTGGCGTGCACGGCCTGCTGCGCCGTCAGCTCGCCCGACAGCAGCTCCGACAGGCCGCCCTCGCGCGGCAGCCCGAGCAGCTTCTGCAGGTGGCCCTTGCGCAGGTCGGCGTCGATCAGCAGCACGCGCTTGCCGGCATGCGCCAGGGTGGCCGCGAAGTTGGCCGAGATGAAGCTCTTGCCGATGCCCGGCGTGGGGCCGGTGATCAGGATGCGGTTGTTCTCCGCCTTCAGGCCGGCGAACTGCAGCGCCACGCGCAGGCTGCGCAGCGCCTCGATGGGCTGGCTGTCGGGCTGGTGCTCCGCCAGCAGCTGGACGCCCTGCACGCCGGCGTCGACGCGCAGGTCCAGCGCCGACTGGTCGGCGGCATAGGGCACGGTGGCGTAGACGCTCAGCCCGGTGTGGGCCTCGATCTCCTGCGGGTCGCTCACGCCGCGCAGGAAGCGCGCCCGCACGATGGCCAGCACCGCGCCGGCCAGCAGGCCCAGGGCGAGCATGGTGGCCATGACGATCGCCTGCTTCGGCTTCACGGGGTCCTTGGGCGTCGTTGCCTTGTCCAGCAGGCGCACGTTGCCGGTCTTGCCCTCCTTGACCAGGCGCATCTGCAGCGCGTTGTTCTGCAGCGACTGGTATAGCTCGGCGTTCACCCGCACGTCGCGCTCCAGGCGCAGCGCCTCCTGCTGGATCGCCGGCATGCGGCGCACGCGGCCCTCCAGCCCGTCGATCTCCTTCTGCACGGCGGCGATCTGGCGGTCGATGGTCTGCACGCGCACGTTGCGGTCGGTGAAGCGGGCCACCGTCTCGCGGCGCTGCTGCTGGGCTTCCAGCAGCTTGGTCTGCAGGTCGACGGTCTGGCTCAGCACGCCCTTGGCTTCCTCGTCGAAGGCGATGGTGCCGTTCTTCTTGCGGAAGCTGGCGAAGGCGTCCTCGGAGGTCTCGAGCTGGCGCCGGAACTCGGGCAGCTGCTGGTTGAGGAAGACCAGCGTCTTCTCCGCCTCGGCGGCCTTGCGCTCGACGTTCTGGCGCACGTACTGCTCGCCGATCGCGTTCAGGATGCGGACCAGCCGGGCGCGGCTGCCGTCCTGCAGCGAGACGTTGATCACGTTGGACTGGCGGCCCTGCTCGGCCAGTTGCAGGCGCGCCTGCAGGTCCTCGATCGTCCGCAGGCGCGAGGCCCGGCGCACGGTGAACTGCGCGCCCGGCTGGCCGTCCAGCCGCTCGATCAGCACGGCGATGCGCTCGCCGCCGCCCAGGTCCTGCTCCAGCAGCTGGCCCACGGTGCCGTGCAGGGGAGCGTCCAGCAGGTCGTGGCGCAGGATGTAGCGGCCCTCGCCCTCGGCTGTCACCGTGAAGGGCTCGTCGTCCTCCATGGCCTCGGGCACGTCGATGCGGGCGACCTCGATGCGCTCCGTGCCGTTGACGTAGCCGCCCAGGCCCAGCAGGCCGGGGGTGGACAGCCCGTCGGCCCGGTGGGCCAGCCAGCGCCCGACCAGCGGCAGGTAGCGGGGCTGGGCGTCGATGTACAGCCGGGTCTGGTCCACGGCGGCGCCCAGCACCATGCGCGACTGCAGCACCTGGATCTCGCCGGTGGCCGGCGTCTTGACGTCGAACAGGCTGGAGACGTCGCCCAGGAAGCTCTTGGTGTCGGGCGCCGCGTCTTCCACCTGCACCAGCAGGTTGGACTGGTAGATCGGCGTGGCCAGCAGGGTGTAGGCCACCCCGAGGGCCAGCGCCAGCGCGGTGATGCCGGCGATCCACCACTTGTGGTCGATCAGGATGTCGAGGTACTCGATCAGGTTGATGTCGTCGTGGTCGCCGTACGGGGCGGCAGCGGCCTGCGGCGTGGCGGGCGGGACGGTGGAGGCGGAGAGGGTGTTCATGGTGACTGGAGCTTCCGGATGCGTTCGGCCCAGGCCTGCACGCCTGCGTCGATGAGTTCGAGCGCCTGCTCGAAGGCGGCCTGGCCCTGGCGGTAGGGATCGGGCACGTCGACCTGCGCGACGTGGCCCAGGCGGAAGACGCGGCCGCGCGCGGGCGGGTAGAGCGCCTCGACATGGCGGCGCTGCGCGTCGTCCATGGCCAGGATGAGGTCGGCCTGCCGGCACAGCGCCGGGCTGACCTGGCGGGCGCGGTGGGCGCCCAGGTCCAGCCCGCGCCGGGCCATGAGCGCCTGCGCGATGGCGTCGGCCGGATGGCCGACCAGCGCGCCCGTGCCGGCGGAGGACACCGACACGCCCGGCAGGGCCTGCGCGAGCAGGGCCTGGCCCATGGGGCTGCGGCAGATGTTGCCGATGCAGACGACGAGGACGGATTTCATCTCGGGGGCGTGGCGTGTTCAGCGCGGAGGGTTCTCGAAATTCAGGAGGTTGTCTCCGCTGCGCGGCGGGCTCTGCGTCGGCGGCCCGGCGCGGAAGGCCTGCCGGTCGGCGCCGGAGGTCAGCTCGTACAGCTGCTGGCTGCGCGCCAGCGGCGCCCCGCCGTCGCGGGTGAGCGGGTTCCACTGGAAGCCCACGGAGAACTTGGTCGAGCGGGGCAGCAGGGCGTCCAGCGGGACGGAGATGTAGATGCCCTTGTCGAAGCTGCCTTCGCCGAACTGCTCGGCCGACACGTTGGTCTTGGTGGCATAGGCGCCCATCACCAGCCCGTTGTCGAAGCGGCGGGCGATGCTCAGCGTCACGCCGCGGTCGCCCGCGAGGTACTGGCCGGCGGCGATGCGGGCGATGACGCCGTGCCAGCCGGTGTCCCAGTACAGCGTGGCGTGGCCGGTGGTGACTTCGTAGTCGCGCAGGCTCAGGTCCTGCTTGAAGCCGCGCTGGCGCACCCGGTTGACGTCCACGCCGAAGGCCAGGCGGCTGCCCCAGGGGCGGTACAGGTACTCGGCGCCGACGCCGGCGAACATGCTCTCCAGCAGGCCGCCGTAGACGCTGTAGTAGTGGTCGCGTGCGAACTGGCCGACGTGGGTCAGCTGCAGGTTGGGCACCGTCACCCGGGCGGAGGTGACGTATTCGCGCTGGTAGGTGCGCACGCGCGGCAGGTTGCTGGGCGCGGTGTAGGTGAACTTGTCGAAGTTGTCGACCAGGCGCATGTTGACGGCGCCGCTGAGCCAGGTGCGCTCGCTGAAGCGGTATTCGGCCGAGGCCTGCAGGCCGAGCTGGTAGAGGACGAAGGCGTCGGGCCCGCCGACGATGGGGCTGAAGTACGGCCCCACGCCCCAGGTGAACCGGTCGCGCTGGCGCGTCCACACGCCGTCGGCGCCGGTGTGTCCCGGCAGGCCCTGGGGCACGCTGCCGGCGGCTGCCGCGGTGGCGGCAGCGGCACCCGCGCCGGCCGCATCGGCTGCCTTGCCCGCACCGGCCGGGGCGCGCGCCGAGGCGGGCAGATCGTCCGGCGTGGCGCGGGTGGACGCCGGCCCGTAGTCCTGCAACGCCGGCACGCGTGCCTGCCGCGGCGGCAGGGGCACGAGGCGCTGCGTCACCCACTCGGCGCGCTCGATCACCCGGGCATGGCTGGGCAGGCCGCGCTCGCTGAAGTGCAGCACGAAGCGGCGGATGTTCTCCGGCGCGGCGGCGTGGAGCACCGCCGCGGCGCGCTGCGCCCGGGCGTCGCGGTAGGTGGCGTCGGCCTCGGTGGCCCAGACGTGCAGCGCCTCGCCCTGCGGGGCGATGTGGGTCACGGTCCACTCCGTCTGCTCCTCGATCGCGGCGGCCGTCACGGCCCAGCCGGGCGGGTGCAGCGGCGCCTGGGCGGCGAGGCGCGGCAACGGCGGGTCGAGCACCTTGGGCATCGACGAGCGGGACAGGTTGCTCGACAGGCTCAGCCCCACCATCACCTTGTCGCCGCGCTCGAAACCGGCGGACAGCACGACGCCGGGCGAGACGCGGTAGCTCAGCCCCACGTTGATCGGGGAGCGGCGCCGCTGCCGGTTGTCGAAGGGCTCGCTCCGGTAGTCATTGCCGTCGTATTCGATCTTGAGCGTGAGCGGGTCCCACGGCGTGCGCCACTGCACGCCGCCGAACAGCGCGGCGGGGCCGCGGAACAGCGTGCTCAGGCTGGCCTGGCCGGTGGTGAAGTCGGTGGGGCGCGTGGCGAACCGGTCGCCGAACAGCCGGAAGGGGTTGCGGATGTTGCCGCTGCGCGCCATGTAGCCCCAGCCGATGCCGAGGCTGAAGTCGAAGTCGTTCCAGCGCTTGCTGGCGACCAGGTATTCGCTGGAGAACAGGCCGGTGCCGCCGAAGTCGCGGAAGCCCAGCGCCACTTGGGGCACGTAGGCGGACTCCTTGAGCAGGCGCAGCTTCAGGTCGATGCTCTTGTCCTTGTAGGACTGCTGGTCGGTGATGCCGTAGATGCGGTTCGAGATGGAGCTGTAGCGAAAGCCTCCCTCCATCCAGTCGAAGGGCTGGAACATGAAGCTGAGGCGGCTGTACGGATAGACGTTGCTCAGCGTCGCGCGCAGGTTGCCGGCCTGTTCCATGCGGGCGGTGGGGGTCTGCAGCAGGCCGATTTCGCCCCAGTCGTTGGCGCTGACGTCCAGCGTGCGCGGCTGCGCGGCGGCGGACTCGGGCAGCCGCGCGGCCTGGCCGGGTGCTGCCGCCGCGGCCGATGCGCCGTCTTCCTGCGGCGACGGCCCCTGGGTGGCCAGGAACTTGATCATCCCTTCGGACAGGCCGTCCAGCAGCCGCATGCGGCGCGGCGCCGCCCACAGCCAGGCGCCGGGCGCGGGCTCGTCCACCGGGCCGGCATTCCAGGGCGCGACGCCCATGCGCGAGGTGCGGCCGTCGGGCTGGGCCAGCCAGGCCCAGTCGGCCTGGTCCTGCAGGCCGCAGGCGGCCAGATAGTCCAGCACGTTGCGGCCGGGCTCGTGCGCCACGCGGCACAGGCGGCCGTCGGGCAGGACCACCGCCACGCTGCGCAGCGGCCAGGCCGAGGGCACGAGCCGCTGGCCCGCGCCGAGGACGGGGTCTTCCGTCGGGTTGGCCTCGAGCCAGCGCGGATCGACGATGCCCAGCGCCACGCGGCCGGTGATGGGCAGGCTGTCGATCCAGGCGCGCAGGCGCTCGCGGTCGCTGCGTTCGGGCTCGGAGCGGGACTCCTGCAGCCAGGCTTCCAGTTGCACCAGCAGCGTGTTCTTCAGGTGCCGCTGGGCGAATTCCTCGTCATGGATCTGCCAGGCCAGGCCGGGGTTGGCGACCTGCTGCCCGTCCGGCTGGCGCAGCAGCCATTGGCTCAGCCGTTCGCCCGGCCGGATGTCCGCCGGATGACCGGCGATCTGCGCGGCGCTGCCTGCGCGCGCGGGCTCCGCGGCGCCTGCGGCGGAACCGGCGAGTGCGAGCAGGGCGGCAGCCGTGGCCATGGTGCCAAGACGCAGGGGGTGGGGCGCGGGCGGCGGGCCGGTGCGCGTCATGAACCGGTGGCCGCCGCCGCCCCGCCGGCGGGCGCGGGCTTCCAGCGCTCCAGGCTCAGGCACAGGTCCCGGGTGAGGCATTGCTCGGAATACACCACCTGGGGCTCGTCGTCGATGCGCGTCACGGCGAAGCGCGCCGGCGGCAGCGCCTCGCGGGCGGGGACGGTGGTGCTGCTTTCCTCGAACCACTGCACGGGTGCCGCATGCTGCTGCGCCATCCGGCTGCGTGCCGGGGGTGCGATGGCCGCCAAGCGCACCTCGTCCCGCACGCCGAAGCGGTAGCCGGGCATGAGGTCGCGTTCGCGCGTGAAGCGCACAGGCATGTCCGGGCGGCTCGTCAACGCGGCCCATGAGGGCCCGGTTGATGAAAAGCGCACGGAACGCCAGTCGGTGGTGAGGCCTGTGGTGCCCACGATCCTTCCCTGTCGTATGCGCAGCACCTCGCCGGATCCGCTGTACCACACCTCGGTGGGGCCTTCGGGCAGCGGATCGACATAGCCGAGCGCGAGGTAGATCTCGCGCTTGCCGAGATGGGCGCGCAAATAGTTGAGCTGCGAGTTCTGTGGCGGCGAAGAGGCTTCGACGGATGCGCCGCCATACATGTGCGTCGCCGTGGCCAGCAGGGCGCGGCCACCCGAAGTGCACCCGCCGGCAACGAGAAGGGATGCCGCCAGCGTGCAGCATCCCAGGGTGCGAACGGTCAGCCCGATGCGGCTGGCCGGCGGTCGGCAGCCCTCACGCAGGAGGGCGCGCCGCATCAGCGCGTGGTGCCCGTGGAGCCGGTGCCCGTGCCCGTGGTGCCCGTCGTGCCGGTGGGAGGCAGGAAGAAGAAGCCCCGGTTGCCGCTGCCGCCGCCGAGGGCCGTCGCGAGCAGGACGCTGCCTCCGACGCCCAGGCCGACTGCCTCGCCGGTGGTGAGACCGCCGCGGGCCCCTTGCGCGGCTTGCGCGCCCGGGGTGGTTTGGGTCGCCTGGGGAGCCTGAGAGGCCGGGGCGCCGTTGGTATTCGATTGGGCCAGCGCAGGGGTGCTGGCGAGCCCAGCGATGGCCAGGCCGGAGATCAGATGGCTGAGCTTCATGGGTGCACTTCTTTCAAGGAAAGACTGGCAAAAAGCTTAGCATGGCATGCTGTCCACACCGGTCGAACGGTGTTAGCGGATGTTGCCGAAAAACCTAAGAGTAGCACCAACTTACGACATTTCGGCGCAAAAAAATCGGATGGCGGGCACATGCTTTCGAGGCTGTCTTGCGCGACCGCGCGCGCAGCCTTTTTCCGGCCGCCTGCGCACTTCGGTCATGGCCCTTCCGACGGATCCGGTGATGGCGCAAGATCTATTGCGGGTAAACCCCTGTCGACGCAACTGAAACCGGTTTCATACACTTCCGGCACCGAAACCCGCCGAGCGCCTTCCGGCGCCTGCCGTTCGTGAATTACCAGTTCCAGTTCGATGCCGTGTTCGCCGCGTGGCCCCTGCTGCTCAAGGGCACGTGGATCACCATCCAGCTCTCGCTCACCGCCACGCTCATCGGGCTGGCGGTGGCGGTGCTGTGCGCCTGGGGCAAGACCTCGGGGCCGGCGTGGCTGCGCTTCATCGTCAACGCCTACATCGAGGTGATCCGCAACACGCCCTTCCTGGTGCAGCTGTTTTTCTTCTTCTTCGCGCTGCCGGCGGTGGGCCTGCGCTGGTCGCCCTACACGGCGGCGCTGACGGCGATGGTCGTCAACCTGGGCGCCTACGCCACCGAGATCATCCGCGCCGGCATCGAGTCCATCCCCAAGGGGCAGATCGAGGCGGGCCGCGCGCTCAATCTCAAGGGCTGGGAGATCTTCCGCTTCATCGTCATCAAGCCGGCGCTCAAGGCCATCTATCCGGCGCTGACCAGCCAGTTCATCCTGCTGATGCTCAGCTCGGCCGTGGTGTCGGTGATCTCGGCGGACGACCTCACCTCGGTGGCCGCCAACCTGCAGTCGCAGACCTTCCGCAGCTTCGAGATCTATATCGTCGTGGCGGGCATCTACCTGGCGCTGGCGCTGGCCTTCTCGGCGCTGTTCAAGCTGGTCTACCAGCACCTGCTGCACTATCCGGACCGCCGCTGAGCCGAAGGAGACGACCCTCATGCGCACCTTCGGCTTTCCCGAATTCCTGTTCATCCTCCAGGCGGCCCAGTGGACGCTGGCGCTGTCGGCCATCGCCTTCGCCGGCGGCGCCGTGCTGGGGCTGGCGACCGCGCTGGCCCGCGTGTCCGAGAACGCCGCGGCGCGCGGCCTGGCCCGCGGCTTCATCCAGATCTTCCAGGGCACGCCGCTGCTGCTGCAGCTGTTCCTGATCTTCTTCGGCGCGCCGGTGCTGGGCTTCGACATCAATCCGTGGATCGCCGCCGGCATCGCGCTGGTGCTCAACAGCGCGGCCTTCCTGGCCGAGATCTGGCGCGGCTGCATCGAGGCCATCCCGCGCGGCCAGTGGGAGGCGGCGCAGGCGCTCAACCTCTCGTACGCGGCCCGCATGCGCGACGTGATCCTGCCGCAGGCCTTCAAGATCGCGCTGCCGCCCACCGTGGGCTACCTGGTGCAGATCATCAAGGGCACCTCGCTGGCGGCCATCATCGGCTTCACCGAGGTCACGCGGGCCGGGCAGATCATCAACAACGCCACCTTCCAGCCGCTGCCGGTGTTCGCCACCGTGGCCGCCATCTACTTCGCGATCTGCTGGCCGCTGTCGCTGCTGGCGGCGCGCATGGAGCGCCGGCGCGCCCAGGCGCTGGCCCGCTGAACCCTTCCCCATCCCGACTCAACCCAAGGAGACCCCGCATGACCTTCACCCGCCGCGCCACCCTGGCTCTGACCCTGGCCGCCTGCGCCACCGCCTTCGCACCCCTGGCCTCGGCCCAGACCGTGGCCGACATCAAGAAGAAGGGCGAAGTCACCGTCGGCATGCTGGTGGACTTCCCGCCCTACGGCACCACCAACGCGCAGAACCAGCCCGACGGCTACGACGCCGACGTGGCCAAGCTGCTGGCCAGGGACTGGGGCGTGAAGGCCAACATCGTGCCCGTCACCGGCCCCAACCGCATCCCCTTCCTGCTGACTAACAAGGTCGACCTGCTGGTGGCCTCGCTGGCCGTCACGCCCGAGCGCGCCAAGCAGGTGCAGTTCAGCCAGCCCTACGCGGCCGCGACCATCGTGCTCTACGGCAAGAAGGATGCGGCGATCAAGAGCGCCGCCGACCTCAAGGGCGTGCGCGTGGGCGTGGCCCGCGCCAGCACGCAGGACGTGGCGGTCACCAAGTCGGCGCCCGAGGGCACCGAGATCCGCCGCTTCGACGACGACGCCTCGGCCATGCAGGCGCTGATCTCCGGCCAGGTCGATGCCATCGGCTGCTCGGTGACGGTGGCGGCGCAGATCGCCCAGCGCGTGCCGGCCGGCACCTTCGAGAACAAGTTCACCCTGGTGCAGCAGGCCATGGCCATCGCCATGCGCCCCGGCCAGGACGACCTGCTCAAGAACGTGAACGAGTTCGTCGCGAAGAACACCGCCAACGGCGAGCTGAACAAGCTCTACCAGAAGTGGCTCAAGAGCGACTTCCCGAAGTTC
>NZ_JBIQNC010000027.1:0-34194 GCF_044462705.1 Xenophilus sp. | reverse complement strand
TCCAGAACGACATCCTCAAGGAGTTCATGGTCCGCAACACCTACATCTACCCGCCCGAGCCGTCGATGAAGATCATCGGCGACATCATCGAGTACACGGCGAAGAACATGCCGAAGTTCAACTCGATCTCGATCTCGGGCTACCACATGCAGGAAGCGGGCGCCAACCAGGCGCTGGAGCTGGCCTTCACCCTGGCCGACGGCAAGGAGTATGTCAAGACCGCCATCTCCAAGGGCCTCCAAGTCGACGATTTCGCCGGCCGCCTGTCTTTCTTCTGGGCCATCGGCATGAACTTCTATCTGGAAGTCGCCAAGATGCGCGCCGCGCGCCTGCTGTGGTGCCGGATCATGAAGGGCTTCGGCGCGAAGAACCCCAAGAGCCTGATGCTGCGCACGCACTGCCAGACCTCGGGCTGGAGCCTGACCGAGCAGGACCCGTACAACAACGTGGTGCGTACCACCATCGAGGCGATGGCGGCGGTGTTCGGCGGCACGCAGAGCCTGCACACCAACGCGCTGGACGAGGCCATCGCGCTGCCCACCGAGTTCTCAGCGCGCATCGCGCGCAACACCCAGCTCATCATCCAGGAAGAGACCCACATCACCAACGTGATCGACCCCTGGGCCGGCAGCTACATGATGGAGAAGCTCACCCAGGACATGGCCGACGCCGCCTGGGCCATCATCGAGGAAGTGGAAGCGATGGGCGGCATGACCAAGGCCGTGGACAGCGGCTGGGCCAAGCTCAAGATCGAGGCCGCGGCCGCCGAGAAGCAGGCGCGCATCGATTCCGGCAAGGACGTGATCGTCGGCGTCAACAAGTACAGGCTCAAGGACGAGGACCCGGTCGAGATCCTCGCCATCGACAACATGAAGGTGCGCGAGTCGCAGATCGCGCGCCTGAAGAAGGTGCGCGAGGGCCGCGATGCCGCCCAGGTGCAGGCCGCGCTCGACGCGCTGACGCAGGCCGCCGAGAGCGGCCAGGGCAACCTGCTCGACCTGAGCATCCGGGCCGTGCGCCTGCGGGCCACGGTGGGCGAGATCTCCGACGCGCTGGAGAAGGCCTTCGGCCGCCACCGCGCCGACACGCAGAAGGTGACCGGTGTGTACGCAGCCGCCTACGACTCGGCCGAGGGCTGGGAACAACTCAAGAAGGAGATCGGCGAGTTCGCCGAGGCGCAGGGCCGCCGGCCGCGCGTGATGATCTCCAAGCTGGGCCAGGACGGCCACGACCGCGGCGCCAAGGTGGTGGCCACGGCCTTTGCCGACCTGGGCTTTGACGTGGACATGGGGCCGCTGTTCCAGACGCCGGAAGAGTGCGCCCGCCAGGCGATCGAGAACGACGTGCACGCGGTGGGCGTCAGCACCCTGGCCGCCGGCCACAAGACGCTGGTGCCGGCCATCATCGAGGAGCTGAAGAAGCAGGGCGCCGACGACATCATCGTCTTCGTCGGCGGCGTGATCCCGCGGCAGGACTACGACTTCCTCTACGAGGCCGGCGTCAAGGGCATCTACGGGCCGGGCACGCCCATCCCGGCGAGCGCGAAGGACGTGCTGGAGCAGATCAAGGCGGCGGTGGCCGCCTGATCGCAGCTTGTCGTTCGCCCATGCGGCGCATTCCCCCCACCGTTCGGGCTGAGCTTGTCGAAGCCCTTTCCCGTCCCGTCGCTTGAAACCCTTCTTCGTCTATCTGTTGCGCTGCTCGGATGCGTCCTACTACGTGGGGCAGACCGACGACATGGCGCTTCGCCTGCGGCAACACGCCGACGGTGCGATCGGCTACACCGCGACGCACAAGCCGGTCGAGCTGCTCTGGCAGGGCGAGTTCGAGACGCGCGAAGGCGCGATCGCGTTCGAGCAGCGGATCAAGGGATGGTCGCGGGCCAAGAAGGAGGCGCTGATCCGCGGAGACTGGGCGGCGATTCAGCAGTTGGCGCGTTCCCGCGCGGACGCCGCTCCCCAACCCGCTCGCCCGGAGCCTGTCGAAGGGCGGGATGCAGATACGGCGGCCGCGCCCCGGCTTCGACAAGCTCAGCCCGAACGGTGGTGGGGAGGCAAGAATGCCGCCTCTCAACCCGTTCGCTCTGAGCTTGTCGAAGAGCGGGATGCAGCGACAACGGCCGCGCCCCGGCTTCGACAGGCTCAGCCCGAACGGTGGGGGTGCACGGACGCCGCCTCCCAACCCGTTCGCTCTGAGCTTGTCGAAGGGCGGGATGCGGACACAGCGGCTGTGCTCCGGCTTCGGCAAGCTCAGCCCGAACGGTCAGGAGAGGCGCACCTGCCCGAGGAGCCGAGCCGATGACCTCGCCCTCTGCCGTCCGCACCGACGCCATCCTCCACGCCGCCTCGCCCATGGCCCAGCGCCGCGCCATCGCCAAGGCCATCACGCTCCTCGAATCCACCCGCGCCGACCACCGCGCGCAGGCGGACGATCTGCTCACGGCGCTGCTGCCGCACACGGGCAAGTCCTTCCGCCTGGGCATCTCCGGCGTGCCGGGCGTGGGCAAGTCCACCTTCATCGAGGCGCTGGGCCTGTACCTGATCGACCAGGGCCATCGCGTGGCCGTGCTCACCATCGATCCGTCCTCCACCGTCTCCGGCGGCTCGATCCTGGGCGACAAGACGCGCATGGAACGGCTTTCGGTGCACGAGAGCGCCTATATCCGCCCCAGCCCCTCGTCGGGCACGCTGGGCGGCGTGGCCGAGAAGACGCGCGAGGCCATGCTGGTGTGCGAGGCCGCCGGCTACGACGTCGTGATCGTCGAGACGGTAGGCGTCGGCCAGAGCGAGACGGCCGTGGCCGGCATGACCGACATGTTCGTGCTGCTGCAGTTGCCCAACGCGGGCGACGACCTGCAGGCCATCAAGAAGGGCGTGATGGAGATCGCCGACCTGGTGGCCATCAACAAGGCTGACCTGGACAAGGACGCCGCCACCCGCGCGCAGGTGCAGATCACCTCGGCGCTGCGCCTGTTCGGCCACCACGGCAACCCGGAGCATGCACGGGCGATGCACGACGCGCACAGCGGTGCCGAGCTGCGCTTCTGGCAGCCGAAGGTGATCCAGCTCAGCGCGCTCACCGGCGCCGGCGTGGACCGCTTCTGGGCCGCCGTGAGCGAGTTCCGCGCGCTCCAGACGGCCAACGGCCGGATGGCCGCGCGGCGCGAGAAGCAGGCGCTGGCCTGGATGTGGGAACGCATCGAGGCCGGGCTGAAGCAGCAGTTCCGCCAGCACCCGGGCGTGCGCGGGCGGCTGCCCGCCATCACCGCGGAAGTGGCTGCCGGCCGGCTGCCGGCTTCGGCGGCGGCGCGGCAACTGCTCCAGCTTGCCGGCCAGGCCGCGCCGCAGCCCTCCGATTCCCGGCAAGCCACAAGCAACATCAACGAAACCGGCAGGACACCATGAAGGAAATCCTCGAAGAACTCGAACGCCGCCGCGCGCAGGCCCACCTGGGCGGAGGCCAGAAGCGCATCGACGCGCAACACAAGAAGGGCAAGCTCACCGCGCGCGAGCGCATCGAACTGCTGCTGGACGACGGCACCTTCGAGGAATGGGACATGTTCGTCGAGCACCGCTGCACCGACTTCGGCATGGCGGGGCAGAAGATCCCGGGCGACGGCGTGGTGACCGGCTACGGCATGATCAACGGCCGGCTGGTGTTCGTCTTCAGCCAGGACTTCACCGTCTTCGGCGGCGCGCTCAGCGAGGCGCACGCCGAGAAGATCTGCAAGGTGATGGACCAGGCCATGAAGGTCGGCGCGCCGGTCATCGGCCTGAACGACTCCGGCGGCGCGCGCATCCAGGAAGGCGTGGCCTCGCTGGGCGGCTATGCCGAGGTGTTCCAGCGCAACGTGATGGCCTCGGGCGTGATCCCGCAGATCAGCCTGATCATGGGCCCCTGCGCCGGCGGCGCGGTGTACTCCCCGGCCATGACCGACTTCATCTTCATGGTGAAGGACTCCAGCTACATGTTCGTCACCGGCCCCGAGGTGGTGAAGACCGTGACGCACGAGGACGTGACGGCCGAGGAGCTGGGCGGCGCCTCCACCCACACCGCCAAGAGCGGCGTGGCCGACCTGGCCTTCGACAACGACGTCGAGGCGCTGATGATGCTGCGGCGGCTGTTCAACTACCTGCCGCTGTCCAACCGCGAGAAGCCGCCGGTGCGCCTGGGCAACGACGGCCGCGGCGATCCGGCCGAGCGCGCCGAGCTGTCGCTGGACACGCTGGTGCCCGACAACCCGAACAAGCCCTACGACATGAAGGAGCTGATCCTCAAGGTCGTGGACGACGGCGACTTCTTCGAGCTGCAGCCCGACTACGCGAAGAACATCGTCATCGGCTTCGCCCGCATGGAGGGGCAGAGCGTGGGTATCGTCGCCAACCAGCCGCTGGTGCTGGCCGGCTGCCTGGACATCAAGTCGAGCATCAAGGCGGCGCGCTTCGTGCGCTTCTGCGACGCCTTCAACATCCCCGTCATCACCTTCGTGGACGTGCCCGGCTTCATGCCCGGCACCAGCCAGGAGTACGGCGGCATCATCAAGCACGGCGCCAAGCTGCTGTACGCGTATGCCGAGTGCACCGTGCCCAAGGTGACGGTCATCACGCGCAAGGCCTATGGCGGCGCCTACGACGTGATGGCCTCCAAGCACCTGCGCGGCGACGTCAACCTGGCCTGGCCGCGCGCCGAGATCGCGGTGATGGGCGCCAAGGGCGCGGTGGAGATCATCTTCCGCGAGGACAAGAACGATCCCGACAAGCTGGCCGCTCGCGAGGCCGAGTACAAGGCCCGCTTCGCCAATCCCTTCGTGGCCGGCGCGCGCGGCTACATCGACGACGTGATCCTGCCGAGCGAGACGCGCAAGCGCATCTGCCGCAGCCTGGTGATGCTGCGCGAGAAGAAGCTGGAGAACCCGTGGCGCAAGCACGGGAACATCCCTCTCTGAGCCAACGCCTGCCAAAGGAGCACACCATGTCCATCAGCCTCTACTACCACCCGTACTCCCGAGCGGCCGGCACGCTCTGGGCCCTGGAAGAAGCCGGGGTCGACTACGACCTGAAGGTCATCGACATCATGAAGGGCGAGCAGAAGGGCCCGGATCTCGTGTCGAAGAACCCGATGGGCAAGCTGCCCACGCTGGTCGATGGCGACGTCGTCGTCACCGAGGCCGCAGCCATCGCGCTCTACCTGGCCGACCGCTACCAGCCGGGCAAGCTGGCCCCCGCGCCGGACGACCCGCTGCGCGCCACCTACCTGCGCTGGGCTTTCTTCGCGCCGAGCGTGATCGAGCCGGCCGTGATGGCGAAGCAGGCCGGGTGGACGGTCAAGGAGGTCGCCGCCGGCTGGGGCAACTTCGCCTCCATGCTTGCCGCGGCCGAAAGCGCCATCGCCGGCAAGTCCTTCGTGCTCGGCGACACCTTCTCCATGGCGGACCAGGTGCTCGGCGGCACGCTGCGCTTCATGATGGACTTCAAGCAGATCGAGCCCACGCCCGTGTTCAAGGCGTACGTGGACCGGTTGAACGCGCGCCCGGCCTACCAGCGCGCCGAAGCGAAGAACAAGGCGATGCGCGAGCAACTGGGGCTCGCATAGCGCGCGTGCGCTCGTCGAACAAGAACGGAGCAAGAAAAGTGTTCAAGAAGATCCTGATCGCCAACCGGGGCGAAATCGCGTGCCGCGTCATCAAGACGGCACGCAAGCTCGGCATCCGGACCGTGGCTGTGTATTCCGACGCCGACAAGGACGCCCGCCACGTCGAGCTGGCCGACGAGGCGGTGCACATCGGCGCCGCGCCCTCGCGCGAGAGCTACCTGCTGGCCGACCGCATCATCGAGGCGTGCAAGAAGACGGGCGCCGAGGCGGTGCACCCCGGCTACGGCTTTCTCTCCGAGAACGAGGGCTTCGCCAAGCGCGTGGAAGAGGAGGGCATCGTCTTCATCGGCCCCAAGCACTACTCCATCGCCGCGATGGGCGACAAGATCGCCTCGAAGAAGCTGGCGGGCGAGGCCAAGGTCAACACCATCCCCGGCTACAACGACGCCATCGACACGGCCGAGCAGGCGGTGGAGATCGCCAAGGGCATCGGCTACCCGGTGATGATCAAGGCCAGCGCCGGCGGCGGCGGCAAGGGCCTGCGCGTGGCCTTCAACGACAAGGAGGCGCTGGAAGGCTTCACCTCCTGCCGCAACGAGGCGCGCAACTCCTTCGGAGACGACCGCGTGTTCATCGAGAAGTTCGTCGAGGAGCCGCGCCACATCGAGATCCAGGTGCTCGGCGACGCGCACGGCAACGTGATCTACCTGAACGAGCGCGAGTGCTCGATCCAGCGCCGCCACCAGAAGGTGATCGAGGAGGCGCCCTCGCCCTTCATCAGCGAGGCCACCCGCAAGGCGATGGGCGAACAGGCGGTGGCGCTGGCCAAGGCGGTGAAGTACCAGAGCGCCGGCACGGTGGAGTTCGTGGTCGGCAAGGACCAGAGCTTCTACTTCCTGGAGATGAACACCCGCCTGCAGGTGGAGCATCCGGTGACCGAGTGCATCACCGGGCTGGACCTGGTGGAGCTGATGATCCGCGTGGCCGCCGGCGAGAAGCTGCCGCTGGCGCAGAAGGACGTGCAGCGCAACGGCTGGGCGATCGAGTGCCGCATCAACGCGGAGGACCCGTTCCGCAACTTCCTGCCCAGCACGGGCCGGCTGGTGCGGTTCCAGCCGCCGGCCGAGTCGCTGGCTGCCGCCGAGCCGACGGCAGCCGACGACTACGGCGTGCGGGTGGACACCGGCGTGTACGAGGGCGGCGAGATCCCGATGTACTACGACTCGATGATCGCCAAGCTGATCGTGCACGGCCGCGACCGCAACCACGCGATCGCACTGATGCGCGAGGCGCTCAACGGCTTCGTGATCCGCGGCATCCACAGCAACATTCCCTTCCAGGCGGCGCTGCTGGCGCATCCGAAGTTCGTCACGGGCGAGTTCAACACCGGCTTCATCGCCGAGCACTACGCGCACGGCTTCCGCGCCGAGGACGTGCCGCATGCCGACCCGGATTTCCTGGTCGCGCTGGCGGCCTACGTGCACCGCCGCTACCGCGCCCGCGCCTCGGGCATCAGCGGCCAGCTCGAAGGGCATGGCGTGAAGGTGGGCGAGCAGTTCGTGGTCGTCACGCTGGCGGCCGACGGGCAGCACGTGCACACGCCGGTGTCGGTCACCGATTTCCAGGGCAAGACCGGCTCCAGCGCCGTGCAGGTGGGCGCGAACAGCTACCGCATCGACAGCCTGTCGCCCCTGGGCAGCATCCGCGTGGAAGGCCGGGTCAACGGCCAGCCCTTCACCGCCCAGGTGGAGCGCGGCGCCGGCAAGAACCCGCTGGCCCTGCGCGTGCAGCACAACGGCACGCAGATCGAGGCGATGGTGCTCTCGCCGCTGGGCGCGCGCCTGCTGGCGCTGATGCCCTACAAGGCGCCGCCGGACATGAGCAAGTTCCTGCTCTCGCCGATGCCGGGCCTGCTGGTGGACGTGGCCGTCCAGGAAGGCCAGCAGGTGCAGGCCGGCGAGAAGCTGGCCGTCATCGAGGCGATGAAGATGGAGAACGTGCTGTTCGCCGCGCAGGACGGCGTGGTCGGCAAGATCGCCGCTGCCAAGGGCGAATCGCTGGCCGTGGACCAGGTGATCATGGAGTTCGCATGACGGCGGGCGGCATCGACGCAGTGGAAGCGCCCGAGCGGCCCGTCGCGCTGCGCCGGCCGGCGAAGGCGCAGCCGCGGCCCGCTGCGCCGCGCTGGCCCGTGGAGGCGGTGCAGGCGCTGCTGGAGTTGCCCTTCAACGAGCTGCTGTTCCGTGCCCAGGCCGCGCACCGCGAACACTGGCCCGAGGGCGACATCGAGCTGGCGACACTTCTCTCTGTGAAGACCGGCGGCTGCCCCGAGAACTGCGGCTACTGCCCGCAGTCGGCCGAGTTCGACACGGGGGTGAAGGCACAGAAGCTGATGAGCGTGGAGGAGGTGACGCGCGCCGCGCAGGCCGCCAAGGACGCCGGCGCCACCCGCTTCTGCATGGGCGCCGCCTGGCGCGCGCCGAAGGACCGCGACATCGAGAAGGTGGCCGAGCTGGTGCAGGCCGTCAAGGGCCTGGGCCTGCAGTCCTGCGCCACGCTGGGCATGCTGGAGGCGCACCAGGCGCAGGCACTGCGCGACGCCGGCCTGGACTACTACAACCACAACCTCGACACCGCGCCCGAGTACTACGGCGACATCGTCGACACCCGCACGTACCAGGACCGGCTCGACACCCTGACTCACGTGCGCGCGGCCGGCATCAGCGTGTGCTGCGGCGGCATCGTCGGCATGGGCGAGGCGCCGGTGCACCGCGCCGGCCTGCTGGCGCAGCTCGCCAACCTGGAGCCGTACCCGGAGTCGGTGCCCATCAACAGCCTGGTGCGCGTGCCCGGCACGCCGCTGGCCGACAGCGAGCCGATCGATCCGCTGGACTTCGTGCGCGTGATCGCGGTGGCCCGCATCCTGATGCCGAAGGCGCGCGTGCGCCTGTCGGCCGGCCGCCAGCAGCTCGGCGAGGCGGTGCAGGCGCTGTGCTTCCTGGCCGGCGCCAACTCCATCTTCTACGGCGACAAGCTGCTGGTCACCGGCAACCCCGACGTGGAGGCCGACCGGCAACTGCTCGCCAAGCTGGGCCTGCAAGGCCGCGACACCGTTGCATCCGAAGGAGGCTGCGCATGAACACGACGACGACCCGGCCGTTCAAGGTGCTGGGCATCCAGCAGATCGCCATCGGCGGGCCCGACAAGCAGCGCCTGGCCACCCTGTGGGTGGACATGCTGGGCCTGGAGCGCACCGGCACCTTCAAGAGCGAACGCGAGAACGTGGACGAGGACATCTGCGCCATCGGCGAAGGCCCCTTCAAGGTCGAGGTGGACCTGATGCAGCCGATGGACCCGGAGAAGAAGCCGGCCGTGCACGCCACGCCGCTCAACCACGTCGGCCTGTGGATCGACGACCTGCCGAAGGCGGTGGAATGGCTGGCGGCGCAGGGCGTGCGCTTCGCGCCCGGCGGCATCCGCAAGGGCGCGGCGGGCTTCGACATCTGCTTCCTGCACCCCAAGGGCAACGAGGAATTTCCCATCTCGGGCGAGGGCGTGCTGATCGAGATGGTGCAGGCACCGCCGGAGGTCGTCGAAGCCTTCGGCCGGCTCGCCGCTACGCGTTGACGACCTTCTTCACCGGCGGCTTCACGTCGCTCTTGCTCGCCGGCAGCATCGGCTGGTGCTCGCGCGCCGGGTTCAGGATGATCGAGGTCGCCGTCTCGGTGAGCAGGCAGAACTTGGTGACCACCGCGTCCAGGTGCGCCACGTCGATGACGGCGATCTCGATGACCCAGCTGTCCTCGCCGGTCACGTTGTAGGCGTTGATGCACTCGGGCGTCTCGCGTACCAGCTTGACGACGCGGGCGTACTCGGCGCGGCCGACGCGCACGATGGCGCGGATGCCGTAGCCCAGCTTCGCCAGGTCCACCGACGCGCGGTAGCCGGTGATGACGCCGGCCGATTCGAGCTTGCGCACGCGCTCGGTCACGGCGGGCTGGCTCAGGTGCACGCGGCGGCCCAGCTCGGCCATCGAGAGGCGGGCGTCGGCCTGCAGCTCGGCCAGGATGCGGGTGTCGTAGGCGTCGAGTTCGGGATTCAAGGCCGGCTTCTTCCATGTCCGTGGAAATGAAGGCGATCCTAGCGCCGATGCCTTGAATCATGCATGGATGAACGGCCATCGCTTTCATACCATGCGAAGCATGTCTTCCTCCGCCGCACCCCTGCGCCCGCCGGGTTCCCCGGCCTTCGGCCTGCCGCCGCTGCTGTGGCTGTGCCTGGCCGCCACCTGGCTGGTGTGGGGCTCGACCTACCTGGCCATCAAGGTGGCGCTGGTGAGCTTCCCGCCCTTCCTGCAGATGGGCTCGCGCTTCCTCGTCGCCGGCGCGCTGCTGGCCGCGTGGATGCGCTGGCGCGGCGCGCCCTGGCCGAGCCGGCGGCAGTGGCTGCATGCGCTGGCGGTCGGCGGCCTGATGCTGGGCGGCGGCATGGGCGGCGTGGGGCATGCCGAGCAGTCGGTCGGCTCCGGCCTGGTGGTGGCCTTCATCGCGGTGGTGCCGCTGATGATCGCGCTGCTCAATTCATTGTGGGGCGTGCGGCCCTCGTGGCTGGAAGGAGCGGGCATCGCGGTCGGCCTGGGCGGCGTGCTGCTGCTGACGCAGGGCCGCGGCTTCCAGGCCTCGCCGGCGGGGCTGGCGGCCATCTGCATCGCCTGCGCCTGCTGGTCGCTGGGCAGCGTGCTCAGCCAGCGCAGCCTGCCGCTGGCGCCCGGCGCGATGGGCTTCGCCAGCGAGATGCTGTGCGGCGGCGTGGTACTGATGCTGCTGGCCGCCGCCAGCGGCGAGCGCATGGCCTGGCCGCCGCGCGCCGACGCGGCCGCGGCGTGGCTCTACCTGGTGGTGTTCGGCTCGCTGGTCGCCTTCAACGCCTACATGGTGCTGCTGGCGCGGGCGCCGTCCGGGCTGGCGGCCAGCTACACCTTCGTGAATCCCGTCATCGCCATGCTGCTGGGCGTGGGGCTGGCCGGCGAGGTGGTCACGCCCTTCGAGTGGGCGGCGGTGGGCGTGGTGCTGGCCGGCGTGCTGCTGCTGCTGCTGGCCAACCACGCCCGGCGGCGCTGAGGGGCTTCAGTCCCCCCAAACCTCGCGCGCCGTCTCGATCACCAGGCGCAGCTTCGCGCGCTGCGCCTCCACCGCGATGTTGTTGCCGTGCACGGTGCTGGAGAAGCCGCACTGCGGCGACAGCGCCAGTTGCTCCAGCGGCGCGTACTTGGCGGCTTCGTCGATGCGGCGCTTGAGCGCGCCCTTGTCCTCCATGTCGCCGAACTTGGTGGTCACCAGGCCCAGCACGACGGTCTTGCCCTTGGGCAGGAAGCGCAGCGGCTTGAAGTCGCCGGAGCGCGCGTCGTCGTACTCCATGAAGTAGGCGTCCAGGTCCATCTCCTTGAGCAGCGCCTCGGCCACCGGCTCGTAGTTGCCGGCGGCGGCGTGCGTGCTCTTGAAGTTGCCGCGGCACAGGTGCATCGCCAGCAGCATGCCCGGCGGCTTCTGCGCCACGACCTTGTTGATGAACTTCGCGTAGCGGTGCGGCAGCTCGTTGGGGTCGTCGCCGCGCTGGCGGGCGGCCTCGCGCATCTTCTCGTCGCACAGGTAGGCGAGGTTGGTGTCGTCCATCTGCACGTAGGTGCAGCCGGCGGCGGCGAGCGAGCGCAGCTCGTCGCCATAGGCCTTGGCCACGTCGTCGTAGAAGTCGGGTTCCAGCTCGGGGTACGCCTCCTTGCTGATGCCGGCGCGCCCGCCGCGGAAGTGCAGCATGGTGGGCGAGGGGATCGTCACCTTGGGCGTGCGGCCGGCCGACACCTGGCTCTTGAGGTATTCGAAGTCCGCGAGCTGGATGTTCTTCGCGTGGCGCACCTTGTCGATGACGCGCATGACGGGCGGCGCCAGTTCCTCGGTGCCGTCGGGCTTGCGGATGGTGACGGGGATGTCCGTCTTCACGCCGCCGAGCTGCTCCAGGAAGTCGATGTGGAAGTAGGTGCGGCGGAACTCGCCGTCGGTGATGCTCTTGAGGCCCACGTCCTCCTGGAACTTCACGATCTCGGTGATGGCCCGGTCCTCCACCTCGCGCAGCTGCTCGGCGCCGATCTCGCCCCGGGCCTTCTGTTCGCGGGCATCGAGCAGGTACTTCGGGCGCAGGAAGCTGCCGACGTGGTCATAGCGGGCAGGCAGTTGCATGGGGGTCTCCTGAAAGGCGGTGGAACGGGCGGCGCGGCGCGGCCGTGCCGCGCCGAACTGGTTCTTGACTGTAACGTTTTCGCGCCCGTCCGGCAGCGGCCTCAGCGGCAGCTGAAGCTCGCCGCGTCCTCGATGCTGCCCCGGCCGTCGTGGCGCGGCTGGGCCGGCCAGGCGCACAGCGGGCGGGTGCGTCCGGGCCAGGCCACCTCGGGGTTCTCGGGCCGCGCGCGCGCCACGATGCGCGTGGGCGCCTCGCCTTGCTCGACCCACTTCACCAGGGCGGAGAGCCCGTCGTACTGGTCGGTGGCCGGGCCGCCGCTGCAGTGCGCCATGTTCGGCACCGTGAACAGCCGCGCGATGCCGTCGGTGCGCTCGCCGTAGCGTGCGCGCAGCCGGTCCAGGTAGCGCACCGTGTCCTTCACCGAGAACACCGGATCGCTCACGCCGTGGAAGAACAGCAGCTTGCCCCCGCGCCGCACGTAGGCGTCGACGTCCGGCGACTCGGCGGCCACCATCTGCATCGCCGATTCGCGGAAGGGGCCGCCGGTGGCGTGGACCTTCGCCGCGTCGCGCGCCGGGTCGAAGCCCATGGCGTAGGCCCAGAAGTCGGTGGTGACCGTCGGCGGCGTCGTGAAGAACATCGCCAGGGCGCCGGTCATCAGCGTGAGGTTGCGCGCGTTGGCCTCGCCCTGCTGCGCGTCGCCGAACTTCCAGCGCGTCCATTCGCGCGAGTGCAGCCCGGCGTCGAAGGCCCAGTCCGAGTAGATCACCCGGCCCTGCGCGTCCTTCACGCCGGCAAAAGACTTCTGCAGCGCCTCCACCTGCGCGGGGCCCAGGCAGGCGGCGGTCTTCGCGCCCCGGCAGCGCAGCTCGGCGGGATCGAAGCGGCAGGCGGGCCAGTTGTCGACGATGCCGTCCTTCAGGCCGTCCAGCGCGTCGCAGCGCGCCAGCACGGCGCGGGTGAGCAGTTGCATGTCCGCCGGCGAGAAGGCCTTCGCCAGCACCGGCCGCCCGGCGGCGGCGGGCGGCGCCTGCTCGGTCGCGGCGCGGGCGTAGAGCTGCGTGTCGTACACCGCCTGCACCGAGGCCAGCGGCACGCGGTACGCCGGCGCGGAGGCGATCACGCCGTCGAACATGTCGGGGTAGCGCTGCGTCATCATCATCGCCTGCCGCCCGCCGTTGGAGCAGCCCACGAAGTACGAGCGCCGGGGCGCCTGGCCGTAGTGCGCCGCAATGAGCTGCTTGGCGGCGCGGGCCGTTTGCGCCATCGCGTTGTAGCCGTTGTCGGCGCGTGCCTGCGGGTCCAGCCCGAACTGATAGGGCCCGTTGGGGCCGGGTTCGTTGAGGTGGCCGGTGTCGGTGAAGACCACGGCGTAGCCCTGCAGCAGCGCGTTGCCGGTGTTGCCGCCGCCGGTGAGCACGCCGATCGCGTCGCGCAGCACGCCGTCGGTGCCGCCGCCGCCCTGGAAGAAGAAGCGGCCGTTCCATTCGGCGGGCAGCCGCAGGTCGAAGCCGATGGCGTAGGGCTTGCCGTCGATGCCCGTGCGCTCGGCGATCCTGCCTTGCACGTGGCAGTGCGCCGGCACGCGGGCGGTGCTGCCCGGTGCGCCAGGCTGGATGCCGGTGAGCGCGATGCTGCCGGCGGGCACAGCCTCGGCCAGCGTGAGGCGTGTGTTCGCCACGGCCATGCCCGCCAACTGCGCACAGCCGACGGGGGCTGCTGCCGTCCCGCTGCCGGGGCCGGCGTCTCCAGGTTGGGCGCAACCGGCCATCAGCGTGGCGGCGGCGGCGGCGGCGAGGGTGCCACGCATCGCTCAGTCCGCCTTGAAGCCGGTCGCCTTGACCACCTTGCCCCAGGTGGCCGTGTCGCTGGCGATGATGCCGGCGAAGGCCTGCGTGCTGGTGCCGGTGGCGCGAAAGCCGGCGTCCTCCATCTTCTTCTGACCGTCGGGCGACTGCATGGCCCGCACGATGCTGGCGTTGAGCTTCGCCACGATCTCCGGCGGCGTCTTGGCCGGAGCGACGATGCCGAACCAGGCGCTGAACTGCAGGTTCGGGTAGCCCAGTTCCTTGAAGGTCGGCACGTCCGGCAGCATCGGAGAACGCTGCTCGCCGGTGCTGGCCAGCCCGGTGAGCTTGCCGGCCTTGACGTTGGGCGCCGACAGGCCGACGCTGGCGAAGGCACCGGCCACGTCGCCGCCGATGATGCCGGCGAGCGCGTCGCCGGTGGAGCGGTAGTGCACCGCCTCGGGCTGCAGGCCGACCGTGTCGCCCAGCCGGTACGCGCCGAAATGCCCCAGCGTGCCGGCGCCGAAGGTGCCCATGAACAGGCTCTTGCGCTCGCGCGTCCAGTCCACGAAGGCCTTGAAGGTGCGGGCCGGCACTTTCTGCGGGCTGGACACCAGCACGAAGTCCGAGGTCACGACCTGCGACACCGGGACGAAATCCCGGGCGGGGTCGTAAGCCAGCTTGCTGTAGGTGCTGGGCGCGATGCTGAGCATGCCGGTCTCGGCCAGCAGCAGCGTGTAGCCGTCGGGCTGCGCGCGGGCGGCTTCGGAGGCGGCGATCAGCCCGCTTGCACCGGCCTTGTTGTCGACGACCACGGCCTGGTTGTTCCAGCCCTCCGAGAGCTTCTGCGCCAGCAGCCGGGCCACGATGTCGGGCCCCGTGCCGGCCGCGAAGCCCACGATGACGCGCACCGGGCGGCTGGGGTAGGACGCCGCGTCCTGCGCGGCGGCCGGGCTGGCCAGCGCGAAGGTGGCGCAGGCCGTGGCGGCGAGGACGAGGGCGCGGCGCTGCGCGCCCGCGGCAGGGGCGGTCGTCATGGGATGTCTCCTGAAGGAACGAGGGAACGGGCTACTGCACGGCGAAGAAGCGCATCACCACCTGGGCCGGATGGCGCACGCCGACGCCGATGAACAGCCGCTCGGTGATCCAGTGCAGCGCCTTCGACGTCGTCTCGAAGCGCGGGCTGCAGCGGAAGTAGATCTGCGCCGGGTCCACCGGCTCGCCGCGCAGCAGGCGCTGCATGGCCTCGGGCGGCGCGGTGCGGATGGCGTGGTTGCGCACGTAGATCAGCTCGCCGGCATCGGTCTCCAGGCCGTAGCGTGCGTCCAGCTCGGAGGCGGTGTCGCTGGCGATGCGCTGGAAGTCCGCGCCGCCCGGCAGCACCCGCGCGCGCCAGCCTTCGCCCTCGGCGCGGCCGCCGAGGATGGGCACCACCCGGCGCAGCCCCTGCGCGCCCTGGCCCAGCACCAGCGGCTCGCCGACGTCGACGGACACGTCGGCAAAGCGGGCGAGGGCGGGCATGCGCAGCGGATCGGTGTCGTGGTTCATGCGGCTAGCGTAAGTCCGCTGGCGCGCGAGGGCGGTCATCCTGGAAGATGACGGACTTTCCCCAGTCCCTCGTTCCCTTTCCCTCCCATGCGTACCTGGACCCCCGACCCTGCCGGCGCCCCGGCGCTGCTGGCCGAGCGCATGCCGCAGGTGGTGCCGGCCCTGGGCGAGACGGACTTCGGCACTCGCCTGCTCGATGCCCTGGGCGAGGCGCTGCCGGTGGGCTCCTTCTCCGTCTACCGCACCGGCCCGCGGCCGGCGATCTTCGTCAGCGGCAGCCGGCACCTGCCCGACACCACCCGCGACTGCTGGCACGCCTACCTGTCGGGTCCGATCCGCGCCGACCGCACGCTGCGCGACGAGCGCCTGCCCAGCCTGCGCGTGTGCCACATCACCGCGCGCGAGGTGCCGCCCGAGCACCGCGCCAAGGTGTACGAGGCGCACGGCGTGGTCGAGCGCGTCTCGGTGGTGGAGGACGAGCCGGCCGGCGACGGCTCGCTGTTCGCCGTCAACTTCTACCGCCACCAGCACCAGCGGCCGCTGGGCGACGCGCACCTGGCCGACTTCGGCAGCGCGGGCCGGCTGCTCATGGCGCTGGCGCGCAAGCACGTGGCGATGACGCAGCGCGGCGCATCGCCCGAGGCCGATGCGGCGGACCTGCACGGGCGCCTGCTGGCGCGCTGCCCCGCGCTGACGGTGCGCGAGGCCGAGGTCTGCCTGCGCCTGCTGCGCGGCATGACGCAGGAAGGCATTGCCGCCGACCTGGGGCTGGCGCTGCCGACGGTGAAGACTTACCGCAACCGTGCCTTCGGCCGGCTGGGCATCCACTTCCGCAGCGAGCTGTTCGCGCTCATGCTGCTGCGGGAGGCGCCGTAGGCGCCGCCTCGGCGCTGGCCGCGTCCAGCCGCGCGAGGGTCGCGGCATCGAGCCGCAGTTCGGCGGCTTGGCGCAGTTCGTCCAGTTGCGCCAGCGAGGTGGCGCTGGCGATGGGCGCGGTGATCGACGGGCGCGCGATCTGCCATGCCAGCGCGACCTGCGCCGGCGTTGCGCCGTCGTGGGCCGCGGCGGCCTCGTCCAGCGCCGCCAGGATGCGCAGGCCGCGCGGGTTCAGGTACTTGGCCGTCGTGCTCTTGCCGCGCGCGCTCTTGGCGGCATCGGCCTCGCTGCGGTACTTGCCCGTGAGGAAGCCCGCCGCCAGCGCATAGAAGTTGATGACGCCCACGTTGCGCTGCACGCACAGCGGCTCCAGCGCCTCCTCGTACACCGCGCGGTCGTACAGGTTGTACAGCGGCTGCAGCGACTCGTAGCGCGGCAGGCCCAGGCGCTCGGCCACGTCCAGCGCCTCGGCCAGGCGCGGCGCCGTGTGGTTCGATGCGCCGATGGCGCGCACCTTGCCGGCGCGGATCAGGTCGGCGAAGGCGCCCAGCGTCTCTTCCAGCGGCGTGTCGGCGTCGTCGTCGTGCGACTGGTACAGGTCGATGCGGTCGGTCTGCAGGCGCTTGAGCGAGGCCTCCACCGCCTCGCGGATGTAGCGCGGGCTCAGGCCCTTCCTGCCTTCGCCCATCGGCTTGCCCACCTTGGTGGCCAGCACGACGCGGTCGCGCTTGCCGCTGGCGCGCAGCCACTTG
Source organism: Xenophilus sp. (assembly GCF_044462705.1). NCBI lineage: Bacteria > Pseudomonadati > Pseudomonadota > Betaproteobacteria > Burkholderiales > Comamonadaceae > Xenophilus > Xenophilus sp. Next base: position 17,405 of record NZ_JBIQNC010000027.1, on the reverse strand, counting down.
CCGATGATCGTTTCCGACTCGCCGCCCGCATGGCCCGGCACCCAGCTCGAGTACACGTCGGCGGTGTCGATGAAGTTGAAGCCGGCGTCCAGCCAGGCATCGAGCAGGCGGAAGGAGGCGGCCTCGTCCACCGTCCAGCCGAACACGTTGCCGCCGAAGGCGAGGGGAGAGACCTGCAGGCCGGAACGGCCGAGGGGCTTCAACTGCATGGCATGCTTCCTTTCAGTTCTTCGGCCGCATCACGATCTGCGGGAAGGGCGAGGGCACGCGGCCGTCGGTGTCGCGCGGCATCACCTCGGTGCGCTGCACGGCGCGCAGCGCGGCCTCGTCCCAGGCCTTGTTGCCGCTGGACTTGACCAGCCGGGGCGTGCCGACGATGGTGCCGTCCGGCGCCGTCTGGATCTCGATCAGCGCCTCGGGGTTGCCGCTGATCGAGTTGGGGTCGAACACCGTGTTGCGCTTGATCAGCGCCGCCACGCGGCCCAGGTAGCCGGCCGACACGCCGCCGCTGCCCGCGCCCTGGCCCGAGCGCGGCCCGCTGTTGGCCTCGGCCTGCCCGCTGGCCGCGCCGTTGGCCTGCCCCAGCATGCGGCGGATGTTGTCCTGGCGCGCCTTCTCGGCGGCGGCAGCGCGCTCGGCAGCAGCCTTTTTCTCCGCTGCGGCCTTGGCCGCGGCCGCCTTCTCGGCCTGCTCGCGCTTCTTCTGCTCGGCCAGGCGCTGCTGTTCCTTTTCCTTCTGGCGCTCGGCTTCTTCCTCGCGCCTGCGCTCCTCGGCCTCCTTCTTCTCCTGGGCGGCCTTGCGCTCGGCTTCCTGGCGGCGCCTTTCCTGCTGCTGCTGGCGCTCGCGTTCGCGCTGGGCCTGTTCCTCGCGCAGCTTGCGCTCGCGCTCCAGGGCGATGTCCGGCTCCTTCGGCGGCGGCGGGGCGGGCGGCGGCTTCACGGCCTCGGGCGGGGGGGGCGGAGGAGGGGGCGGCGGCGGTGCGGGCCGCGGCGCCGGGGCGGGCGGCGGAGACGGCGCCACGGCCGTGCGCTGCGCTGCCTGCTGCGTGGTGGACGACCAGATCTCGGCCTCGATGGCGTCGTCGTCGCCGTCGCGCTTCCAGCGCACGCCCCAGGTCAGCGCGGCGATCAGCAGCGCGTGGGCGATCAGCGCCAGCAGCAGCGCGCGCCCCGTGCCGCGCTGCGGCGGCGGGGTGAACTCCGGGCCCTCGTGGGGCAGCGACATGCGCATCGATTGCAAACCGGTCGCCTCCGTCGTCAGCGGCCAGGGGTGGTCTGCACGGACAGGCCCACGCGCTCGATGCCGGCGCGCTTGAGCTCGTTCATGGTCTTGACCACGGTCTCGTACTTCACGTTCTTGTCGGCGCTGATGACCACCGGGCGCTGGTCGTCGCCGCCCTGCGCGTCCTTCACGGCCTTGCCGATCTGGCTCATCGGGATCTCCAGGCCGGCCGAGCCGGTGGCCGGGTCCTTCTTGAAGTGGACGACCTCGTCCTTGTCGACGGTGATCTCCAGCGGCTTGTCGGGCTGCTTGTTGGCGCGGTCCACGCTGGGCAGGTTGATCACGCTGGGCGTGATGAGCGGCGCGGTGACCATGAAGATGATCAGCAGCACCAGCATCACGTCGATGAACGGGACCATGTTGATCTCGTTGATGGTGCGGCGTCCTCGGCCGCGGGAGGCGACGGCGGGCATGGGCGTGTCCTGGCTGGGTTCAGTGGCCGGAGGCGGCGATGTTGGCGGCGCGCGTCTGCTGCGGGTTGCCGGCCGAGAGGTTGCGCTGCAGGATGTTGGAGAACTCCTCGATGAAGGTCTCCAGCGCGATGGCGACCTTGTCGATCTCGCGCGCGAAGCGGTTGTAGCCCACCACCGCCGGGATGGCGGCGAACAGGCCGATGGCGGTGGCCACCAGCGCCTCGGCGATGCCGGGCGCCACGGTGGCCAGCGTCACCTGCGTCATGCTGGCCAGGCCGGTGAAGGCGTGCATGATCCCCCACACCGTGCCGAACAGGCCCACGTAGGGACTGACGGAGCCGACGGTGGCCAGGAAGGACAGGTTCGACTCGGCCGCGTCCAGCTCGCGCTGGAAGCTGGCCCGCATGGCGCGGCGGGCGCCTTCGAGCAGCGTGTCGGCGTCGTGGATGTGGCGCTCGCGCAGCTTCTGGTACTCGCGCATGCCGGAGGCGAAGATGCGCTCCATCGGCCCGGCGAACTTGGCGTTCTGCGCGGCCGAGGCGAACAGCTCGTTCAGGCTGGTGCCCGACCAGAAGTCGCGCTCGAACTCGTCGTTGAGCGCGCGCATGCGGCGCAGGGCGAAGTACTTGCGGATGATCGCGGCCCAGCTGGCCACCGACACCACGACCAGCAGCAGCATGACCAGCTGCACCACGAAGCTGGCGTGGAGGATGAGGGTGATGATCGAGAAGTCTTGGTTCATTGGGTTGGGTCTCTAGGCACCCGCGGCGGCCGCCGCCCGGATCGGGCTGCGCGGGGCCGCCGCAGGTAGGGAGCGCAAATGGGGTTCGAGGGTTCCCGTCAGTTCGGCGGGCATGCGCGCCGGGCGCATGCGCTCGCCGTCCACCCAGCCGATGCGGATGCTGCCCTCGCACAGCACCACGGCGGGGTCGGCCTTCATGCACACCTGCTGTGCGATGACGGCGGAAGCGGGGCCGATCTGGCGCAGCTCGGCGCTGACCAGCAGTTCGTCGTCGAGCCGGGCCGGGCGGTGGTACTTGAGCTGCGTCTCGCTCACCACGAACATGCCGCCGGTGCGCTCGCGCAGCGCGCGCTGCTCCACGCCCAGGCTGCGCAGCCATTCGGTGCGCGCCCGCTCCATGAACTTCAGGTAGTTGGCGTAGAACACGATGCCGCCGGCATCGGTGTCTTCCCAGTAGACGCGGATGGGGAGCCGGAAGCTCATCCCAGTGCCTTGAGGCGCTGCACCGCCTCTTCCAGGTGCGCCATCGAGCTGGCGGTGGAGAAGCGCACGAAGCGCGCGGTGTCGGCCGTGCCGAAGTCGCGGCCCGGCGTGACGGCGATGTGGGCGCGGCGCATCAGCTCGAAGGCGAAGTCCCAGCTCGTGTCGGCGGCCGTCACGTCCAGCCGGCGGGCGAATGCCGTGCAGTCGGCCCAGGCGTAGAAGGCGCCGTCGGGCACCACCGGCACCGGCAGGCCCAGCGCCTGCAGCTGCGGGATGAACCAGTCGCGCCGGGCGCGGAACTCGCCGCGGCGGCGCTCGTACTCGGCGATGCTCTCCGGCTCGAAGCAGGCCAGGGCGGCGTACTGCGACACGGCGCTGGCGCAGATGAAGAGGTTCTGCGCCAGGCGCTCGACCACCGGCACCAGCGCCTCGGGCACCACCAGCCAGCCCAGGCGCCAGCCGGTCATGTTGAAGTACTTGCTGAAGCTATTGATGCTGATGACCTGGTCGTCGATCGCCAGCGCGCTCTGGCCGAAGGCGTCGTCGTAGGAAAGGCCCAGGTAGATCTCGTCGATCAGCGTGAGGCCGCCGCGTTGCTGCACCACGGAATGGATGCGCCGCAGCTCGTCGGGCGCGATGGAGGTGCCGGTCGGGTTGGAAGGCGAGGCCAGCAGCACGCCGCGGGTGCGCTCGGTCCACGCGTCCTCCACCTTGGCCGCGCTGAGCTGGAAGCGCTCCTCGGCGGTCGAGGGAATCATCACCGCGCGCCCCTCGGCGGCGCTGACGAAGTGGCGGTTGCACGGGTAGCTCGGGTCCGGCATCAGCACCTCGTCGCCGGCCTCGATCAGCGCCAGGCAGGCGAGCTGCAAGGCCGCAGAGGCGCCGGCCGTGACGACGATGCGGCGCGCTGGCACGTCGAGGCCGAAGCGCTCGGCATACCAGCCGCTGATGCGCTCGCGCAGCCGCGGCAGGCCCGTGGCCTGGGTGTACTGGGTGGCGCCGGCGCGCACCGCGCGCATGGCGGCCTCCTGCACCAGCGGCGGGGCGGTGAAGTCGGGCTCGCCGATGTTCAGGAAGATCATCGGCCGCTCGCTGTCGGCCACCTCGCGGGCGAGGGCGGAGGCGGCCTTGGCCACCTCCATCACGTAGAAGGGCTCGATGCGCTCGGCGCGGGTGGCGATGCGCATCAGGGCCTGGCCTTTCCGGTGGCGCGGTCGGCCTCCACTTCCACCGCCCGCAGCGTGGGCGCCAGTCCGTTGAGCACGGCGTTGACGTATTTGTGACCGTCGGTGCCGCCGAAGCTCTTGGCCAGCTCGATGCACTCGTTGATGACCACGCGCCACGGCACGTCCGGGCAGTGGCGGAACTCGTAGGCGCCGATCCACATCACCGCGTGCTCGATGGGGGAGATCTCCTCCAGCTTGCGGTCCAGCAGCGGGACGATCAGCGCATCCAGCTCGGCGCCTTCCGCGATCGAGCCGTGCAGCAGCGCGTCGTAGTGCGCCGAATCGGCCTTGTGGAAGCCCGACAGGTCGCGCGTGAAGACGTCGATGTCGGTGGCCGGGTTGCGCCCGACCAGGTGCTGGTAGAGCGCCTGCAGCGCGAACTCGCGCGCGCGGGTGCGGCCGGACTTGCTCGCTGCCTTGCGCGGCGCGTGGGAGGGGGCGGCGTCGCTCATTTGACAGCCCTCCGTCCTTCGGACTGCGGGCGCGAGCGCCTTCGGAGCGGCCGGGCGGCGCTCATCGGGCCGCGCTCCGCACCGAGCCGAGCAGCGTGGCCATCTCCACCGCCACCTGCGCCGCGTCGCGGCCCTTGTCGGTCTGCCGGGCGACGGCCTGCTCCACGTTCTCCGTGGTGAGGATGGCGTTGGCGACGGGCAGGCGGTGGTCGAGCGCCACGCGGCTGACGCCGGCGCCGGACTCGTTAGCCACCAGCTCGAAGTGATAGGTCTCGCCGCGGATGATGCAGCCCAGCGCGATCAGCGCGTCGTAGCCGCCGCGCGCGGCCAGGGCCTGCAGGGCGACCGGCACTTCCAGCGCGCCGGGCACGGTGCGGTGGTCGATGGCGTCGTCGGCCACGCCGAGCCGGTGCAGCTCGGCCAGGCAGGCCTCGGCCAGCGCGTTGGTGATGTCCTCGTTGAAGCGGGCCTGCACGATGCCGATGCGCAGGCCGCGCCCGTCCAGCGGCCCGGCCGCGCCCTTGTTGGCGTGAAGCATGCTCTTCTAGTCCTTCTTTTCTATATAGCCGGCGATCTCCAGGCCGAAGCCCGCCGCCATGCTGGGCATGCGCCGGGGCGTGCCCATGAGTTTCATCCGGTGCGCGCCGCATTCGCGCAGGATCTGGGCGCCCACGCCGTAGCTGCGCAGGTCCATGCGGCCGCGTTCGGGCGCCTGGGCGGGGCGGGCGGTGCCCTCGAACTGCGCCAGCAGCTCGGCGGCGCTCTCGCCGCAATTGAGCAGCACGGCCACGCCGCGGCCTTCGGCGGCGATGTGGGCCAGGGCGGCGTCCAGGCTCCAGGAGTGCATGGGGCGCTCCAGCTCCAGCGCGTCCAGCACCGACAGCGGCTCGTGCACGCGCACGGGCACCACCTCGTCGGCGCCCCAGGTGCCGCGCACCAGCGCCAGGTGCACGCCGCCGCTGGGCGAATCCTTGAAGGCGTACAGGGTGAACTCGCCGTGCGCGGTGCGGATCTCGCGCCTGCCCACGCGCTGCACCAGCGTCTCGGTGTGGCTGCGGTGCTCGATCAGGGCCGCGATGGTGCCGATCTTCAGCCCGTGCTCGGCGGCGAAGCGCTGCAGGTCGGGCAGCCGGGCCATGGTGCCGTCCTCGTTCATCACCTCGCAGATCACGGAGGCGGGCGAGCAGCCGGCCATGGCGGCCAGGTCGCAGCCGGCCTCGGTGTGGCCGGCGCGCACCAGCACGCCGCCGTCCACCGCCTGCAGCGGGAAGATGTGGCCGGGCTGCACCAGGTCGCTGGCCTGGGCGTCGGGCGCCACGGCGGCCTGCACCGTGCGCGCGCGGTCGGCGGCCGAGATGCCGGTGGTCACGCCCTCGGCCGCCTCGATCGAGACGGTGAAGGCGGTCGAGTGCTTGGCGCCGTTGCGCGCCACCATCGGCGGCAGGTTCAGGCGCTCGCACATCTCGCGCGAGAGCGTCAGGCAGATCAGGCCGCGCGCATGGCGGGCCATGAAGTTGATTGCCTGTGGCGTGATGTGGTCGGCGGCGATGACGATGTCGCCCTCGTTCTCGCGGTCCTCCTCGTCCACGAGGATGACCATGCGGCCGGCGCGCAACTCCTCGACGATCTCTTCGACGCTGGAGATGGGCGCCGGTTCGAGGGCCCTTGCGGCGCCCAGGGCGGTGACGGATGCGTTCATGTGGTCGGTGTGTGCAATTCAGGCCGCCCGGCCGGGCACGACGCCCGCCAGGAGCATGCGCTCCACGTAGCGGGCGACGGTGTCCACCTCGAGGTTGACGCGGCTGCCGGCCTGGAGCTGGCCCAGCGCAGTGTGCTCGACGGTGTGGGGGATGAGGTTGATGCTGATCTCGCAGCCGTCGGCCTGGTCGGCCACGGTGTTGACGGTGAGGCTCACGCCGTTGACCGTGATCGAGCCCTTGTAGGCGAGGAAGCGGGCCAGCGCGGCGGGGGCGAGGATGCGCAACTCCCAGCTCTCGCCGTGCGGCGCGAAGCGGCTGACGCTGCCGATGCCGTCCACGTGGCCCGAGACGATGTGGCCGCCCAGGCGGTCCTGCGGGCGCAGGGCCTTCTCCAGGTTGAGCGCGGTGCCCGCCTGGTCGAGCCCGGCCGTCTTGTCGAGCGATTCGGCGGAGATGTCGATGGTGAACCGGCCGGCAGCGGGGTCGAGGCCGGTGACCGTCATGCACGCGCCGTTGAGGGCGATGCTGTCGCCCAGGCCGACATCGTCCAGGTAGCCCGCCGGTGCGGAAATGGCCAGGCGCTTGCCGTGGGCGGAGGAGGAGCCGAGGTCGTGGACGGCGGCGATGCGCCCCACGCCGGTGATGATGCCGGTGAACATAAGCCGGCGATTTTCGCAGAGAAGCGTCCGGGAGAACCCGGAGACGGTTTCACGAGGCAACGGCGGACCGCCGGCTCTGGGGCTCACAAGCATTTGCGTCAATCGACAAGAACCGTTCAGGCTGAGCTTGTCGAAGCCCCGCGCCGCGCTTCGACAAAGCTCAGCGTGAACGGTTGATATTGTCGAACGCGTCGCGGCCCGGGATGCGTGCCACCAGGCGCAGGTCGGGCCCGATCCGTTCCACGTCGTGGAATTCGAACGCCGGCGCGGCGTCCAGCCCCGCCAGCGAGGCGCCGGCGAAGGGCCGTTCCGCCACGCCCATCCCCTCGCCGAGCAGCTTGGGGGCCAGGTACAGCAGCAGCTCGTCCACCAGCCCCTCGCGCAGCAGCGAGCCGTTGAGCTTGTGGCCGGCCTCGACGTGCAGTTCGTTGACCTCGCGGCGCGCCAGGTCCGTCATCAGCGCGGCCAGGTCGACCTTGCCGCGGGCATTGGGCAGCACGCTGACCGTGGCGCCGCGCGCCTGCAGCGGTGCGGCGCGGGCGGCATCATCGGCGGCCGCATAGATCCAGACCGGACGCTGCGCCTCGAAGATGCGGGCGCCGGGCGGCGTCTGCAGCCGGCTGTCCACCACCACCAGGGGCGGCTGGCGGGTGGCGCCCGGGTGGCGCACGTCCAGGCGCGGATCGTCCTCCAGCACCGTGCCCACGCCGGTGAGCAGCGCGCCGGCGCGGGCGCGCCAGGCATGGCCGTCGGCGCGAGCCGCCTCGCCGGTGATCCACTGGCTGGTGCCGTCGGGCAGGGCCGTGCGGCCGTCCAGCGAGGCGGCCGCCTTCATGCGCACCCAGGGCAGGCCGCGCGCCATGCGGCTGAGGAAGCCGATGGTGATCTCCCGCGCCTCGGCGGCGCCGGGGCCGACGGCCACCTCGACCCCCGCCGCGCGCAGCCGGGCGAAGCCCTGTCCGGCGACCTGGGGGTTCGGGTCTTCCAGCGAAGCGACCACCCGGGCGATGCCGGCGGCGGCCAACGCCTCGCAGCAGGGGCCGGTGCGGCCGTGGTGGGCGCAGGGCTCCAGGGTGACGTAGGCGGTGGCCCCGACGGTCGAGCGGCCGCGCGCCTGGGCGTCGCGCAGGGCCATGATCTCCGCGTGCGGCCCGCCCACGGCCTGCGTCCGCCCCTCGCCGATCACGCCGCCGTCCGTGCCGACGAGGACGCAGCCGACGGCGGGGTTCGGAGGGGTGTCGGGCAGGGCCAGCCGGGCCAGGTGCAGCGCGCGTTCGATCATGCGGCGCAGCATAGCGCCGGCGCGGAACGCCCTCGCATGCGGCTCCACGCGGCCGCTCGCTCAGGCCGGCCGACCCGTGGGCCGCGCCGAACTTTTTGCGAATTTGACGCCGCGCGCCACGCCATATACCATTGCGATATACATTTTTCCCGGGGAGCGTCGCATGTCCATTGGTACTGTTTTCATCAACAACCGCACCCAGGCCGTGCGGCTCCCTGTGGATGTGCGCTTGCCCGAAGGCGTTCGCAAGGTGGCAGTGCGCGCCAGAGGCAATGAACGCATCATCGCGCCGCTCGGTCAGTCCTGGGACAGCTTTTTCCTGGAAGGTCCTGCCGTCAGCGACGATTTCATGGTCGACCGCGCCAGCCAGCACCAGTCAGAGCGGGACGCGCTCTGATGCTGCGCTACCTGCTGGACACCAACATCGTCATCTACGTCCTGAAGCGGCGCCCCATCGAGGTTCTGCCCGTCTTCAATGCCAATGCGGGCCGCATGGCGATCTCGTCCATTACCCTGGCCGAGCTTCTGCATGGCGCGGAGAAAAGCAGCCGTGTCAGCGAGAACCTGTCCGCCATCGAGGACTTCTGCAGCCGTCTCGATGTGCTGCCCTACGGACCCAAGGCTGCCCAGCACTACGGTGCCATTCGCGCAGCCCTGGAGAAACAGGGCCGGCCTATCGGTGTGAATGATCTGCACATCGCCGGCCATGCACGCAGCGAAGGCTTGGTACTGGTGACCAACAACGTGTCGGAATTCGCGCGCATACCTGCCCTTGGAGTGGAAAACTGGGTCAACGCCAGCCGGTGAGATTGCGCGACTGATGGGCGCCATGGGGCGCGAGCAGAACGACGAGTGGAATCAGCCGAACCAGCCGGTCCAGGTGCGGCGCGCGTTCGGTCATGCGGCAGAGCGTGGCGCCGGCGCGGAATGCCTCCGCACGCGGATCTACGCGGCCACCGGTTCGGGCCGGTCCATCAAAAGTCTCTTGGGCCCACCCCTCTTCCAGCCATTCATGGAAGCGCTGTCCGCCTGCTATCGGCTCCAGCACTCGTCCTTGCTGGCGGTGGCGCCCTCCACCTCGCGCGCGCCGGCCTGCGTCAGCGTGTAGCTGCCGCACTTGTCGCCGGCCTGGGCGCCGGTGGGCGTGGCGGTCAGCTTGTAGCTCGCGCCGTCGTCGCCGACGGCGTAGCTGATGGTGTAGCGCTGGCCGTTCACCTTCGTCAGTTCGCCGGGAAATTCCGTGGCGTCCGTCAGGTACAGGCCGGTGGCGGTGGCCACCCGCTCCAGCCACTGCGCGGCCTGCATCAGCCCGGCGCGCGCTTCGGCCCGGTGGCCGCGGCGCACGTATTCCTGGTAGCTCGGCAGGGCGATGGCAGCCAGGATGGCGACCACCGCGACCACGATCATCACTTCGATCAGGGTGAAGCCGCGGGCGCGAGCACGGGCGTGGCGCGGCTTCATCGCGCCTGCCTCCAGGTGGCCCGCAGGCTGGTGAAGGCGCCGGCCTTGAGGTCGTCGCAGCGGACACCGGGGCCGGCGATGCACTTGCTCCCGCCGTCCTCGCCGCCCTTCTTGATCGCCGTCGATGCCCCTCCGCTGGGGTCTTCCGCCCGCGACGGATTGCCCGTGGACGGTGCGCTGGCGTACGCATACACCGCATAGCTGGGCGCTGCTCCGTTCAGGACGTTGATCGTGGTCAGGAAGTTCTTCCCGTTGCTCACGGGCGGGGTGCAGGTCTCTTCGTCGGGGTTCTGGTTCCCCGTTGCGGGCACCTTCGTCGGGAAGGTGAACAGGCGGCCGGACAGCCAACTGGCGGTGTCGAGCGAGCGCTCGGCCGTTTCGGGCAGGTCGAGGTACCACCCCTTCTTCGCATCCGTGCCGCTGTAGGGCACCGGATTGGAGGACACCGTCCACAGCTTGGTCTCGTTGCCCGCCGTGGTGGCCGTGGAGCCGGCGCTGACGCTCTGCTGCACCAGCGCCGAGCGGCCGGCGACGGCATTGTTGCCGTCCGCGAACGAAATGGTGGTCGAGCTCGTCGCCGTATTGGTGGTGGTGCCGAAGGTGTACTTGGTGCTGTCCCACACGCCATACAGCGTCTGCCTCTGCGTGTCGGTGCGGTCGCCGCTGGTCAACTCGCGGCCCGTGCCGAAGGTCAGCATCAGGCCGCCATTGGGGTGGAGCAGCCAGGCGGGCGCCGTGGTGATCGGCTGCGCCGCGCCGCTGGCGTCCTTCGCGGTGAACAACGGGTTGCCGCCGAAGGCCACGGACCAGTTCGCCGCGCTGGCATGGCTCAGGTCGAACTTCCACAGCCGGCCCTTGAGGTCGCCTGCATAGGCCACGTCCGGAATGCGGTCGCCGTTGAGGTCGACGAGTTGCGGCGGCGCCAGGCCGTTGCCGCCGCCGGCCGTGTTGTCGGCGGTGAGCTTGAGCAGTTCCTTGTCGCCGTCGAGGTACTGGACCAGCAGCACCGCCTTCTCGCTCGCGCTGTTGTAGCCGTTGCCCATCACCAGGGCCCAGCGCCCGTTGTTCATGCGTGCGACCTGCGTGGCGCGCGAGGGCGTCACCTGGTTCGTCACCGGCCTGCCGGTGATGTGGCCCACGTCCTCGTCCAGCGTGGCGGCGGCCGTCTTGTCGAGCACCACCAGGCTGGCCGCGTTGGCGGCCGAGAAGTTCCCCGGATCGGTCACGTCCAGCACGAAGTAGCCGCGGCCGCCCAGGCCGGGAAAGCCCGCCAGGTAGGTCTTCCATGCGCCGCCGATGTAGGCGTCGGCCGTGAAGGGCGAGCCGTCGACGTAGTAGCGGTGCGCGTAGCCCGGTCGCGACAGTTCGGGCAGAGCCGCATTCAGCCCCTCCGGGATGTAGGCGATCAGTTCCTTGCCGCCGTTGGTGGTGTCCAGCCGGGCGTCGAAGCCGTGCAGCATGCCGTCGTTGGCTCCGACGTAGATCATCGGCCGGCGGGTGGCGTTGTTGGCGGCGAAGGTGGCGTAGTCGTTGGTCGTGTAGCCCGCATCGGGCTTGCCGGCCGTGAACCACACGTCGGAGTTGACGATGTCGCCATGCCGCGAGGCGCGCGTGCGGAAGGGCCCGGCAGGCGTCTGGTTCTGTTCCTGGCTGTGGTCGCCGCGGATGTAGGCCACGCGCTGCTCGCCGAGGGCATCGGGGGTTGCGCCGGGCGTGGCGAGGTTGAGTTCGGCCTGCTGCGCTGCGCTCAACTGGCTCCATGTCCAGGAAATGCCCTGCGTGGTTGCGGTCGTGCCGCCGGTCGCGACGGTGGTGCTGGCGGAAAGCACCACGCGATCGGTGGGCGAGAAGGAGGTCTCGTCCATGATCGTTGCCGTCGACTTCGGCTTGGCGGGCTGCGAGCCGTTGGCCGGTACGGTGCCCCAGGCGCCGGTGCTGCTGACTTGGCCGGTGCCTGCGGCGATGGCATGAGCGGTGACGCCTCCCGTCCAGTTGCTGCCGTCGTAGCTTGCCGCGAAGGCCGAGCCGGCCACACGCGTGCTGTGCGAACCGACGGCCAGAGAGGTCACGGGCTTGGTGTCGTCTCTGACGATGTGGTCGAGGATTTCTCTGAATGCGGGGGCCAGGTCGGCAGCTGTGGGCGCGGGAATGAATTTCCCCCGGCTGTTGAGCGCCATGTGCCACAACTCCGGCATTCGGCGCGTCTCCGCCTGATTGGGTGTGTTGATGGGATCAGTCCAGAGCTGAAGCCCCAGGACCAGTTCATCGTAAGAACTTCCAGTCCATGTGTCCGTGCCGAACAGCGGGCGGGCCACAGTCCCGTTCCAGTTCGCAGCAGCATTGAAACCGACGGTGTAGGTGGTCATGTGCTGCCAGGTGGCAGGATTGTTGCGAGGGTTCCATTTGGGCTGGAGTGCAACGCTGCTCGATCCAACGGTCACTGTCCGAACGTCGTCGATTACCTTCTTGGGCGATACGTCGTTGTTCAGTCCGGGCTGGAGATCGGTGGCCCAGAAATGAAAGGCCAGATCCGCGAGTGTCGGTAGATTGGTCGAACCGAAGGAGTCTCTGTAGATTCGTGTCTGGTCGCTGCCTGTATCGTAGAGCGTCGACCCGTCGCCCAGTGTTCGGCTGGTCCCATCGGCATTGCCGATGGCGTTGGCGGCGCTGGTGTTGCTGTTCCCCCATCCGCCGGTGCTGTTCCATCCGCCGTCGGTCATGAAGACCGTGTACGCACGCCTGCAACTCAGCATCGGCTCTTGGCGTTGCCCCGGAATGCTCGCCCACGGGCTGTCAACGCTTGGAGGCTGTCGATAGTACTGTCCGGCATTGAACAGCATGCGGTGAGATGGCGTCGTCCCTTGGGGGCGAAGTGTGTCGACCCAGGTCATGAAGCGCGTGCGCTGCGTGGAGTCCAGTACGCGGATGCCATTTTGGTTTGCACAGTCTCCCCCGCTCGGGATCGTGAAGCACCCGGTCATGGACTGCCATCCAAGCCGGATCGTCCCATCCGGCACATTTGCCGGCGAAAAGGTGTCTTGCAGGGCAGCACGCAGGGTGGCCATGCCGCTGTCGCCCATGCTCCCGGAGTCGTCAACGGAAATGATGACGTTCGGCGCGGGCGGCTTGTAGCCCGTCCCCGCTGGTGCCGTGCTCAGCGCCAGCGGCGCGGCCAGCACCGCGGCGGGCAGGCCCAAGGCGGCAGCTGCGGCGAGCGCGGCGGGGCGCCGGCGCAGCGAGGATGCAGGATGGATGCGTCGTTGCTTCTTCATTCTTTTCTCCCTGGGACGTGCATGAGCGCTTTCCGTCAGCCGGCGAGTTCCTTTCGCACGAAGACGGTCTGGATCACGGCGCGCGTGCCGCGCTTGAGGCCGTCGGCCACGGCGGTGATGCGGTAGACGACGCCGACGGGGTTGGCATCGACCTCGCCACCTGTGGGCGCGAGTTCGCCGGAGGTGATGGACAGCGGGTCCTTCTGGTAGCGGATGGGTTCAACCCAGTACCAGGCCTTGATGGCGTCGGCATCGCCGGTGGCGAGCAGCGGGTTGTGTTCGCCGCCGGCGTCGCCGGACTTGGCACCCGTGTACAGGCCGTAGGTGGCGGCAACCGCCTTCATCGCATCGAAATCGTCCTCGTGCAGCCAGAAGGCGCTGGCGGTGGGGCTGTCGCCGCCGACGGGCTGGGCGCAGATGCCCGCCTTGCATTTGGGGGTGAGGCTGGCGAAGGCGCTCTGGAGGAATTCGAGTTCGCCGACGTCGTTGGGGGGAGGGAAGTAGATCTTTCCGCCAGCCACGTCCTGGTTGGCCTGCAGGGCGCTCGAAGGGCGGCAGTTGTCGTGGATGGTCGCGCACGGCGTGCCGTCGGGGCTCGTGCCCATGATGTCGAACTCGGCGTCGCGCACCATGGCCTGTGCCGCTTCCAGCGCGCGCTGGTAGTCGCTGTCGTTGCCGACGATCATTTCGTTGAACAGCGCAGTGCGCGAGCCCCACAGCACCAGCAGGGTGGTCAGCAGCACCATCACGAGCACGACGAACAGCGAGACGCCGCGCTGGCGGGAGGAGGAGGAAGAAGAGGGCAGGGGGGCCATGTTCACAGCGCGACCTCGAAGAAGGGTTGGCGGCGCACGGCGAAGACGTTGCGGAACACCAGGTGGGTGCGCGTGCCGCGTGCCGGGGTCGCTCCCTGGCAGTCGGCGTAGGTGGCGCCCGTGTCGGGCACGGCTTCTTCGCCGATCAGGTCGAGGCAGATCTCGATGGCCGAAACCCGCGCCCAGCGGGCCGGGACCGCGTTCATGTCGGTCGCGGTGTAGGTGCGGATTTTGGGGGCGTCGGTGGTGCCGGTGTTGACGCGGTAGGCGACCTGGAAGTCGGCCACGTTGGCGATGACGGGTTGCGGCATCAGACTGGTGGCCCCCTTGCAGGTCAGTTCGCCTTTGTCGTTGAGCGTGAACCTGCTGCTGACCGCGGTGGTGCTGGTGTCGCCGATGCAGTCGCGCTGGCCCGCCTCCAGCGTCAGTGAGGGCTGGCTGCTGACGGTGAGGATGTCCGGCCCGGTGCCCGAGCCGTCCGAGCCGCTGATGACGGTGCCGGCGAAGTCGCCGAAAGTCATGGCGGTGGCTCCGGCGGTCGGCTGGAGTTCCAGCGAGCCGGCCTGGCGCAGCTGCAGGCCGATGATCCGCAGGGCGTACGAGGCCTGTTGCTGCAGCGCGCTGACGTCGGCGGTGGTGCGGGTGGCGCCGCGCGAGACGATCAGGGTGCCCACCGCGGCGAGGACGACCAGCAGGCCGATGGCGATGCCCACCAGCAGTTCGACGAGCGAGACGCCGGCCTGGCGTCGGGAGGAGGAGCGGCTCATGGCTGGATGTAGACGAGGTGGCAGATCAGGCCCTGGGGGCAGGTCTGCGTGGTGGTGCCGACGGAGAAGTGCTTCGTGTAGTCAGTGCTGTCGGCGTCCGTCTCGCGCTCGTTGACGCGCCAGCCGACCATCACGCCCAGCAGGCGGCGGGCGCCGTCCTCGTCGGTGTCGGAGGAGGCGAAGGTGGCCGCCTGGCCGAGCGGCAGCGTCTCGGCCACGCTGTCGCGCCAGGCCTTGAGGTCCCAGGCCGCGAGTTGGGCGGGCGTGCAGGCTGCGCTGGTGCAGTCGGTTGCGGCGGCAACGGTGGCGTCCCAGTCGGCGACGTAGTCTTCCAACTGGTCCAGCCCCCGCGGGTTGGACTTGATGCGCTCGGACAGGTCTTCGATCAGGCGCACGGCCTGCGCGCGGCGCACGCCGGTCTGCGTTTCGGCCAGCGTGCGCATTTGCACGCCGAGCATGCCGAGCACGCCCAGTGCGAGGACGACGATGGCGACCAAGGATTCGAGGAGGGTCAGGCCTTGCTGGCGGCGGGCGCGGGTGTGGCGGATGGTGTTCACGTGCATTCCTTGACCTCTCCCGGACCCGCCGGGTCGGTCTTGAGGCGCCCGGCCGCAGACATGGCCGTCGCCAGACCCAGGCCGAGGACGTCGTCCGAGTCGTCGAAGGGGCGCATGCGGACAGTGGTGCTGGTCGGGCCGACGAGGTCGCCCCAGCCGCTGAACTTGAGGCTGACGCCGGTGTTCACGCAGACGAAGGCGCCTCGGGGCAGGCCGGATGCCTGCAGAAGCTCTTCGCCGTCATCGAGGGCGCCGTTTTCGTTGGCGTCGACGAAGACGTTCCAGCCGCAGTGCCATTCCTTGGCGCCGGCTGCGGTGCATCCGGCGGCGGCCGCCTTCGCCATCGTCACGCGGCCGCCGCGCTTGATGGCCTCGGAGCGGGCGAGATACAGCGCTGCCGTGAAGTCGCCCATGGCGTGGCGCACCTGGTAGCGCTGGACGACCCGTTGGAAGCTCGGCGCCGCGATGGCTGCGAGGACAGCCAGGATCGCGATCACCACCATGGCCTCGACGAGCGTGAAGCCACGGGAGCGGGAAGGGGAACCGGGGGGATTCGCCGGAGCGCGGCGCAGGTGTTCATTCATGCCAAGCGGCATGCTATGAACTGAAAAAAGAGCAAGAAAGTGTTATTCGATCGGCGGCTTCATGCGGCCGACGAGTGGTTCGGTTTTGTGTGAGTTAACCGAGATTCCACAATTGTGCCGTTGAGATTGACATTTTTAAACGCCAAAGCGCTCAAATGTCCTTCAACAGCTTGCGAAAGGCGTCCACGTCCTCGAAGCTCTTGTAGACGGAGGCGAAGCGCACGTAGGCGACGGCATCCAGGCCCTTGAGTTCCTGCATCACCAGTTCGCCCACCTTGTGCGAATCGATCTCGCGCAGGCCGCTGGACAGCAGCTTCTGCTCGATCCGCAGCAGGGCCTCGTCGATCCGGGCCACGCCGACCGGGCGCTTGCGCAGCGCCAGCCGCATCGAGGCGCGCACCTTCCGGGTGTCGAATTCCTCCCGGCTGCCGTCGCGCTTGACCACCACCGGGAACGCGACGTCCGGGCGTTCGTAGGTGGTGAATCGCTTGTCGCAGCTGCCGCACTGGCGGCGGCGGCGCACGAAGTCCCCGTCCTCGGAGACGCGGGTCTCGACGACCTGCGACTCCGGGTGGCCGCAGAAGGGGCACTTCACGGACGGCCTCGGGCGTCGGTCAGCGGTAGACCGGGAAGCGGCTGGTCAGGGCGTGGACCTTGGCGCGCACCGCCTCGATGTTGGCCGCGTCGCGCGGGTTGTCCAGCACGTCGGCGATCAGGTGGGCGGTGGCGCGCGCTTCCTCGTCCCTGAAGCCGCGCGTGGTCATCGCCGGGGTGCCGACACGCACGCCGCTGGTGACCATCGGCTTTTCCGGGTCCTTGGGGATCGCGTTCTTGTTGATGGTCATGTGCGCGCTGCCCAGCACCGCCTCGGCTTCCTTGCCGGTGATGCCCTTGGCGCGCAGGTCGACCAGCATCACGTGGCTCTGCGTGCCGCCGCTGACGATGCGCAGGCCGCGGGCCGTCAGCGTCTCGGCGACGATCTGCGCGTTCTTCGCCACCTGCTGCTGGTAAGTCTTGAACTCGGGCGTCAGCGCCTCCTTGAAGGCCACCGCCTTGGCGGCGATCACATGCATCAGCGGGCCGCCCTGCAGGCCGGGGAAGATGGCGCTGTTGATCGCCTTCTCGTGCTGCGACTTCATCAGGATGATGCCGCCGCGCGGGCCGCGCAGGCTCTTGTGGGTGGTGGAGGTCACCACGTCGGCGTGCGGCACGGGGTTGGGATACACGCCCGCGGCGATCAGGCCGGCGTAGTGCGCCATGTCGACCATGAAGATGGCGCCGATGTCGCGCGCCACCTTGGCGAAGCGCTCGAAGTCGATGTGCAGCGAGTAGGCGGAGGCGCCCGCGATGATGAGCTTGGGGCGGTGCTCGTGGGCCTTGCGCTCCATCTCTTCGTAGTCGAGCACTTCGTTGGCGTCCAGGCCGTAGCTGACGACGTTGAACCACTTGCCGCTCATGTTCAGCGGCATGCCGTGGGTCAGGTGGCCGCCTTCGGCCAGGCTCATGCCCATGATGGTGTCGCCGGGCTTGAGGAAGGCCAGCATGACGGCCTCGTTGGCCGAGGCGCCGCAGTGGGCCTGCACGTTCGCTGCCTCGGCGCCGAAGAGCTGCTTGACGCGGTCGATGGCCAGTTGCTCGGCCACGTCGACGTACTCGCAACCGCCGTAGTAGCGCTTGCCGGGATAGCCCTCGGCGTACTTGTTGGTGAGCT
>NZ_JBIQNC010000026.1:0-35320 GCF_044462705.1 Xenophilus sp. | reverse complement strand
CAAGATCTGGCCGACGAAGGCCATGACTTCGTGCTGGTCGCCCACTCGCAAGGCAACCTGTTCGTCAACGTCGCCTACGACGGCCTGCGGCAAACCCGGCCGCTGACCAAGGCCAGCGTGGTGCACGTGGCCCCCGCCTCGCCCACCGTGCGGGGCAAACACACATTGGCCGATATCGACGAAGTCATCAATGGCCTGCGCAACTTCGGCGCCTGGACGGTGCAGCCCATCAATCTCTGGCTGAACGGCCGCGGCGGCGATCTGAGCGGCCACACCTACATCGGCACCTATCTGGACGCCAGCCGCGTGGCGCGCACCGCCCCTGGCGCCGGCAGCACGACCACGCCCCGCGCACACACGAAAGGGCTGATCACCGACGCGCTCGAACAGGTCGCACCAATTTCGCCATGAACACAACTACTGCAGGGAGAACCAGGCCATGACGAACATTCAATTTCCCGGAAAACACCGCCTTGGAGCTTGGTGCGGCGCGCTGGTGATGACGCTGTCGATGGCTGCCTGCGGCGGCGGCAGTGGCAGCGGCGCCGCGCCTGTGAATGGCACACCCGCCGTTCAGGGCCCCACGGGCAGCACCGGCACGGCGGCCGCAAGCGGCGGAGGAACCGCCGCGCCGCCCGGTACCGCAACCGGCACGCCCACGCTGAGCGATCAGATCGCCGCACTGGAGCAGAGCGGCGCCTATCCAAAGCTGGATCGCTCCACCGACATTGCTGGACCAGATGCCAACAGCAACGGCGTACGTGACGACATCGAAGCGTGGATCTATTCGCTGAAACTCAACGATGCGCAGACGAAAGCGCTCATGCAAGATGCGCGTGTGACACGGCGCACTCTACTGATCAATCTGGATGACAAGGGTGCCGTGCAGAAATCCGGTGATGAATTGATGGCGGCCCTCAATTGTGGAAGTCGCCACTTCTCTCCTTATCGAGAATATTCCAAGCTTGCCGGCCAGATTGAAGCAATGACCGCCAATACGCGCCAACGCGCGGAGAGGTACATGCTCTACAACAAGGCGGCTTCTGGAACCTCGAACACATTGCCGGACGGCGACACGTGCGAGCCGTGATACGTGCACCATCCGCTGCTCGGAGCAGTGCGTTGGCTCTCGCCTTGGCGTGCAGCGCAGGGGCTTTGCCGTGGTTTGCAGATGCGCAAACCCGGCCTTTGGAGCAAAGCGGCGCTTACCCCAAGCTGGACCGTTCCACCGACATTGCCGGCCCTGACGCCAATGCGAACGGCGTGCGCGACGACATCGAGGCGTGGATCGCCGCCCAGGCTCTGTCGGAATCGCAGAAGAAGGCGCTTCTACAGAAGGCACGCACCCTCCAGCAAACTCTGCTGGCTAGCCTTGACGACAAGGATGCCTTGCAACGTGCCGGTGAAGGCTTGGCCGCATCCTCCCGATGCGGCATGCTGCAGTTCCCCGAATACTCGGACTTCTCCAAACTGGCAGGGCAGATCGAGGCCATGACAGCCAACACCCGCCAGCGTGCCGAGCGCTATATGAAATACAACGCAGCTCGATCCGGCAGCTCGACGACAAATCCCAGGGGTAACACTTGCGAAGACTGAGCATGGCGGTGCTCATCGCAATGTCCCCATTCGGATGCACTGAGGACATTGGCGCCCATCCGCCCACCCTGCGCGACCAAATCGCCGCACTTGAGCAAGGCGGCGCCAACCCCAAGCTGGACCGCTCCGCGGACCTTGCCGGACCCGACGCCAACAGCAACGGCGTGCGTGACGATATCGAAGCGTGGATTCATTCGCTCAAGCTCAGCGATGTACAGACGAAGGCACTCATGCAGGATGCCAGAGCAACCCAACGCACTCTAGTGGTCAGCCTTGACGACAAGGATGCCTTGCAACGTGCCGGCGAAGGTCTGGCCGCATCGTCCCAATGCGGCATGCTGCAGTTCCCTGAATACTCGGACTTCTCCAAGCTGGCAGGGCAGATCGAGGCCATGACGGCCAACACGCGCCAGCGTGCTGAACGGTACATGCAGTACAACAAGGCGCGCTCTGGAAGCTCGACGACCAGTCCCAACGGCGATACCTGCGAGCCTTGACGCGCTCACTGTTTGGCTGATCGACGCCTACGGCGCAAGGCATCGCGCCGCGGCCGGCTGCGACTGCCGCGCGCCGCTGAGCACGAACAACTGGTGCCTGGCCAGCCAGCTTCCCTGCGCGAGCGCGCTGCGCGCCCAGCGGGACGCTTCGCACAGGTCGACCGGAACGGCGGCGCCGTGCAGGGCCGGCCCCGCCACCAGCAGCGTGGCCAGCAGCTCCTGCGAAGCGACGTCGCCTGCCCGCGCTGCCGCGCGCAGGAAGGCCATCATGGCCTGGTAGTCGCGCGCCGAGCGCGCCTCCAGAGCGAGTTGGTGCAGTTGCTCGGGTGTGGCGATCAGGGATTCATCGGCGCCGGCGAAGCCGGCGAGCGTCAGCGCGAGGCCGAGAACCGCACCCCTGCGCAGCAGGCGGCGGGCGGCCGATGTGTTCGATCGGATGGAAGGCATGGATATCTCCTTGTCGGGAACGGCCATAGGTCGTGAGGCCGGGTCACGCCGGCGCCCGTCAGCGCCAAGGACGCGAGACGAGTTCGATGCCGAGCAGCAGCAGGAACAGCAGGAAGCACAGCCGGAATGTCTTCGGCGCAATGCGGTGGCGCACGCGCTGGCCCAGCCACATCCCCGCCAGCGCAGGCAGGATGGCGTAGGCGGACAGGCCCAGTTGGCCCATGCGCAGCGCGCCATGTGACAACAGCCCCGCCGCCATCGCCAGCGTCGACAAGGTGAACGACAGGCCCAGCGCCTGCACCAGTTCGTCCTTCTCCAGGTTCAGCGACTGCAGGAAGGGAACGGCCGGGATGACGAAGACGCCGGTCGCGCCCGTGATGCCGCCGGTGAGCGCGCCCGCGACGGGGGACAGCCAGCGTTCGGCGCGCGGCGCGATCGACAGCCGCGGCATGGCCAGGGCGCAGCACGCATAGGCGATGAGCGCCGCGCCGAGCGCGGCGGCCGACCACGCCGCGTCGGCACGGACCAGCAGGCCGGCCCCCAGCGTGGTGCCCAGGACGATGCCCGCCATCATGGGCCACAGCCGGCGCCACAGGCGCGGCGCGGCGGGCCCGGCCAGCATCTGCCACAGGTTGGTGACGAAGGACGGGATGAGCAGCAGGGAGGCCGCCACGACCGGCGACAGCCACGCGCCCAGCACGCCCATGGCGACCGTCGGCAGCCCCATGCCGGTGACGCCCTTGACCCAGCCGGCGGCCAGGAAGGTCGCGCTCAGGGCGACGAAGGAGGCAAGGGAGATTTCGGGCATGCGCCGCATTGGACGCACGCGCCCGCTGCCGCACAATGCGGAACTTTGCAGCAAGCCTCCGGATGTTCCGAAGGCTGAACCGGCGCCTTTCCCCCATGCGACTCGATCTCTCGGACCTGCGGCTTTTCCTGTCGATCGTGGAGGCCGGCAGCATCACCGCCGGCGCGCAGGCGGCGCATCTCGCGCTGGCCTCCGCCAGCGAGCGGCTGCGCAGCATCGAGGAGCATGCAGGCGTCCGGCTCCTCGAAAGGCGCCACCGGGGCGTGGTCACCACCGAAGCCGGGGAGGCTCTGGCCCAGCATGCACGGCAGATGCTCCGCCAGAGGGAACTGCTCGAGCAGGAACTGCAGGACTTCGCGCGAGGCCGCCGCGGCAGCCTGCAGTTGCTGGCCAACACGGCCGCGCTCACCGAATTCCTGCCCGGCCGGCTGGCCCCCTGGCTGGGGCGCCATCCCCGGGTGGACGTGCAACTGAGGGAGCGCACGAGCAGCGGGATCGTCCGCACCGTCGCGGCCGGCCTGGCCGAGGCGGGCATCGTCTCGGACGCTGTGGACACCTGCGGCCTGCAAGTCAGGCCCGTCGCGGCCGATCACCTGGTGCTGATCGTTCCGCCGGGGCATCGGCTGGCGAAGGGCACGTCGACCAGCTTCGCGGACGCGCTGCGCGAGCCCTGGGTCGCGTCGGCGCCGGGCAGCGCGCTGCACGACCACCTCGAGGAGCATGCCCGCCGCCTGGGCGGCAGCCTGGACGTGCGCGTCCGGATGCTCACCTTCGACGGCCTGTGCACGATGGTCGCGCACGGGGTGGGCGTCGGCGTGATCCCCCGCGCCACCGCCCGCAGGCTTCGGCGCCGCCATGGATTCGAGGTGCTCGGCATGCAGGAGCGCTGGGCGCAGCGGCGGCTGTGCGCCTGCTACCAGGACTGGAAGCGGTTGTCGCCGCCGATGCGCAGCCTGCTGACGCACATCGGCGTCGAGGCCTGACGGCTCGGAGCGTCCGGCCGGACAGGCTCCGCCGCCTCACCGCCCCTTGAACACCGGCTCGCGCTTCTCGACGAAGGCGCGCGCCGCCTCGCGGTGGTCTTCGGTCTGGCCGCAGTGGATGTGGTGGGTGGCTTCCAGGTCCAGGCAGTCGTCCAGTTCGCCGTTCACCGCGCGGTTCAGGTTCTCCTTCATGTAGCGGTAGGCGACGGTGGGGCCGGCGGCGAGGCGGCGGGCGACGGCCTCGGCGCGCCCGGCCAGTTCCTCCGGTGCGCAGACCCAGTTGGCCAGGCCCAGGCGCAGCGCCTCGTCGGCCGTCACGCGCTCGCTCAGGAAGTACAGTTCGCGCGCCTTGGCCGCGCCGACGAGGCGGGTGAGGAAGTAGCTGCCGCCGTAGTCGCCCGAGAAGCCGACGCGCGCGAAAGCGGTGGTCATGATCGCGCTGCTGGCCATCACGCGCAGGTCGCAGGCCAGCGCGAGCGCCAGGCCGGCGCCGGCCGCGGCGCCCGGCAGGGCGGCGATGGTGGGCTTGGGCATGCGGTACAGCCTGCCGGCCGTGGCGCGCTGGTTGACGCGCTGGCGATGGATGGCCTCGTCGATGGTGAGCGCACCCACGGTGCCGTCGCCGGCCGCGGCCATGCCCTTGACGTCGCCGCCGGCGCAGAAGCCGCTGCCCGCGCCGGTGAGCACGACGCAGCGCACGGCCGGATCGAGTTCGGCCTCGGCGAGCTGGCGCGCCAGCGCCTCGTTCATCGCGCGCGTCATGGCATTGCGCGCCTCGGGGCGGTTCAGGGTGAGGGTGAGCACGCCGTCGTCGAGGTGCGCCAGCAGTTCGGGGGTGCCGGTGTCGAGCATGTCTGCCATCCGTTCTTTCTCCTGGGGGCGTTCAGGCCAGGCCGAGCTGCTTCGCCTCGGCCTCGTAGTTCGGGTAGGAGGCCTTCATGGTCGCGCCGTTGAGGATCATCTCGGCCACCAGCGCGCGCGTGGGGCTCTCGTAGACCTTCGTGCGCACCCACACGGACTCGGTGCGCGCGCTCTCGGAGAGCGCGATGATCTCGCGCTCCAGCTCGTAGTCCTGGTCGACGAAGAGCGGGCCCCGGATCAGGCGGATCTCCTGCCCGGCGAACAGGCCCACCGCCGGCTTGCGGCCGCCGAGCTGCGCGTCGGCGATGGTGGAGCCGAGCAGCACGCTGATCATCTCGGTCGGGATGATCGGCCGGCCCCAGGGCGAGGCCTTGCCGCCCTCGGGCGTGTACCAGTCGCAGGGCTCCGTGATGGCCTCGAGCTTGTCGGCGAGTGTGAAGGGGTAGTGGTCGCCCATGTGCTGGTCGTAGCCCATGCGGATCTTCTCGACCACCGCGCCGCGCTGGCCCACCTTCAGGTCGCGGTTGATGACCAGCCCCTTGGGCGGCCGCAGCTTCGCGATGCGCTGCTGCAGCTCGTGCGGATGCGGCGAGGCATCGCCCACCGAGGCCGTGCCGGTCAGCACCGGCGTGCCGTCGGCCTTCTCGGCGTGCAGACGCACGAAGGCGGCGCCCGGCGCGGGCGGCTCGACGAAGGCGCGCACGGACTCACCCTCCACCACCATGTTCTGGTAGTGGGCGCTGATGCAGCCGGTCTCGAACCAGGCGCGGCCGAAGAGGTGGAACAGCAGCGGATCGAACTGGCTGAAGTGCGTGGGCCCCTCGATGGGCCCGGCGCGCAGGCCCAGGCCCTCGGCCATGGCGTCGTCGTGGATGGACTTGTGGCCGTCGTAGCGCTGCTCGGCCAGCATCTGGCGCGGCTGGCGCAGCGGGCCGCACAGGTGCAGTGCGGTGGAGGAGAAGGGCGAGGTCATGGTGTGTCTCCGGGGAAGCGGCAATGGTGGCAAAGCCCGGCCGCCGCGGCTGTCGCCAACATCACAACCCGCGCCGCGCCCGCATGACAATGCGCGCTGGCCCAGCCCTTCCTTTCCTGCCTGCCCATGCCCGTCACCCTGGACGACAAGCTCGTGGTCGCGATCTCCTCGCGCGCCCTGTTCAACCTCGAGGAGGAGAACCGCCTGTTCGAGGGCGGCGACCCCGATGCCTACATGCGCCTGCAGCTCGAGCGGCTGGACGTGCCGGCCGCGCCGGGCATCGCCTACTCGCTGGTGCGCAAGCTGCTGCGCTTCAACGACGACGGCGTGCAGCGGGTGGAGGTGGTGATCCTCTCGCGCAACGACCCGGCCTCGGGCATGCGCATCTTCAACTCCGGCGCGGCGGCGGAGCTGCGCATCCAGCGCGGCGTGTTCACGCAGGGGCGTCCGCCCTTCCGCTACCTGCACCCGCTCAACGCCGACATCTTCCTCTCGGCCAACGCGGAGGACGTGCGCGAGGCGCTGCTGGCGGGCTTTCCGGCCGCGCACGTGAACGTCGAGGCGGCGCAGGCCAGCAGCCTGCACCCCGACGAGGTGCGCATCGCCTTCGACGGCGACGCGGTGCTGTTCTCGGACGAGGCGGAGCAAGTCTTCCAGGCGCAGGGGCTGGAGGCCTTCCAGGCCAACGAGGTGGACAAGGCCGCGATCCCGCTGGGCGCCGGGCCGTTCAAGCCCTTCCTGGTCGCGCTGCACCGGCTGCAGCAGGCGGCCAGCACCGGCATGCGCATCCGCACCGCGCTGGTCACGGCGCGCGGCGCGCCGGCGCACCGCCGCGCGATCCAGACGCTGATGAGCTGGAACATCCGCGTGGACGAGGCGATGTTCCTCGGCGGGCTGGACAAGGGCGGCTTCCTGCGCGAGTTCGAGCCGGACTTCTTCTTCGACGACCAGACGGGCCACGTCAGCTCGGCCGCGCGGCACGTGCCGGCGGGGCACGTGGCCAGCGGCGTGCGCAACGTGGCGGCGACAGTGCCGGGCAGCCGGCGCCGGCCCGCTCAGCCGCCGGCCAGCAGGCGCACGGTGGCCTCGTCGCGCCCGCCCGCGAAGAAGCGCTGAAGGCACGCGCCGTACGCGCCGTTCGGCGCCACCGCGTCGAACAACGTCATCGAGGAGCGGAACTTCAGGTCGTCGGGCGGGCCGAGCACGTCGCGCACGTTGGCCGTCGGCGTGCGCAGCATGAGGCCCGCGCATTCGGCCAGCCGCGGCCCGAGCAGCGGGTGCGCCAGGTAGGCGCGCGCCTCGTCGGCCGAGGCGATCGCGTAGCGCCGCGCCATCTCGCTGTGCCCCAGCCCGGCCATCTGCGGGAACACGAACCACATCCAGTGGGTGCGCTTGCGCCCGGCCGCCAGTTCGGCGCGCACGGCCTCGAACACCGGCGCCTGCGCTTCGACGAAGCGCTGCAGCCGCCAGGGATCGCCGGCCTCGGCCACGGCCCGGCTCAGTGCGTCGGGGCCGAGGCCGCCTTGGGCACCGGCGCGCCCGGCGGGCGGGGCTTGTCGTCGCAGGCGGCCACCAGCCAGGCCAGGGCCGCCAGCAGCGCCAGCGGCAGCAGATGTCTCGGTGGTCTTCTGCGCATGCGGGCCATCCTACGCGGGGCAACGGCCGCGCACAACGCGGCGCCCTAAGCCCCGCTTCAGCTTTCGCGCGTCGGCCGCCGCTAGGATGCGCCCACGCGCCCGGCCCGCAGCGGCCGGCTTCCCGCACGCCCACAAAGCCCCACGATGACCGACGCCAAGCCCTCCCTGGCCACCACCCTGCGCCGCATCGGCGCGCTCGCCGCGCCCTACTTCCGCTCGGAAGAGAAATGGCAGGCCCGCGGCCTGCTCGCGGCCATCGTGCTGCTGAACCTGGGCGCGGTGTACATGCTGGTGCAGATCAACGAGTGGTACCGCGTGTTCTACGACGCGCTGCAGAACAGGGACCAAGTGGTGTTCTGGCAGCAGATCGGCCGCTTCTGCTGGCTGGCGCTGATCTACATCGTGGTCATGGTCTACAAGTTCTACCTGACGCAGTTGCTGCAGTTGCGCTGGCGCGTGTGGATGACGGACCACTATGTCGGCCGCTGGCTGGCGGACAAGGCCTTCTACCGGCTGGAGCTGGCACGCTACACCGCCGGCAGCGACGACCTGCCCGACAACCCCGACCAGCGCATCCAGGAGGACCTGAACCTGTTCACCACCTACACGGTGACGCTGTCGATGGGCATCCTCAACGCCGCGGTGACGCTGGTCAGCTTCGTCGGCATCCTGTGGACCCTGAGCGGCTCGCTGACGGTGCCCCTGCCGGGCGGCGGCACCTGGGAGATCGCCGGCTACATGGTCTGGGCCGCGGTGCTGTACTGCGTGGCGGGCAGCGCCATCGCCCACTGGATCGGCAAGCCGCAGGTGCGCCTGAACTTCCAGCAGCAGATGCTGGAGGCCAACTTCCGCCACTACATGATCCGCATCCGCGAGTACAGCGAGGCGATCGCGCTGGACGGCGGCGAGCGCGCCGAGCGCCCGCAGCTGGACCTGCGCTTCACCGAGGTGATGAACAACTACCTGCGCCTGATCCGCAACCAGAAGAGCCTGACCTGGTTCAGCAGCTTCTTCGGGCAGGCGGCGATCATCTTCCCGCTGATCGTGGCCGCGCCGCGCTACTTCAGCGGCGCCATCCAGCTCGGCCAGCTCATGCAGATCAACTCGGCCTTCGGCCGCGTGCAGGAATCGCTCTCGTGGCTGGTCGACAACTACATGTCGCTGGCGGTGTGGAAGGCGACGACGGACCGGCTCTCGGGCTTCGAGCACAGCCTGGCCGCGCAGTCGGGCCGACGCGAGGGCTTCGAGACCGCCACTGCGCCGGGCGCCATCGACGCGAGCGGCATCGCCATCGACCTGCCCGGCGGCCGGCGCCTGCTGGACCGGACGACGCTGCACGTCGCGCCGGGCGACACGGTGCTGGTGCACGGCCCCTCGGGCAGCGGCAAGTCCAGCCTGTTCCGCACGCTGGCCGGCATCTGGCCGCATGCGCGCGGCCGGGTGGCGCTGCCGGCCGACACCATGTTCATCCCGCAGCAGCCCTACTTCCCCGACGGGCGGCTGCGCGACGCGCTGGCCTATCCCGAGCCGGCCGGGCAGTACGGCGACGAGGCGTTGCGCCAGGCGCTGGAGGACGCGCTGCTGCCGCACCTGGCCGACCAGCTCGACCGCGAAGACGCATGGGGCCAGAAGCTCTCCGGCGGCGAGCGCCAGCGCCTGGCCGTCGCGCGCGTGCTGCTCAAGCGGCCGGCCTGGCTGCTGGCCGACGAGGCGACCAGCGCGCTGGACGAGGAGGCGGAAGCCACGATCTACCAGCGGCTGGTGGAGGCGGTGCGGCGCGCCGGCGGCGGCCTGGTCTCGATCGCGCACCGCCGCACGCTGGGCGCGCACCACCAGCGGCGCTGGACGCTGCGGCCCGAGCCGGAAGGCAGCGCGGCGGCCTACCGGGTGGAGGTGTCGTAGGCCGGCGGCCCGCCTCCGGGCCCGGATTCCCCGAACACCTCGATGAGGAAGTCGAGAAAGGCGCGGATCTTCGGCGCCACGTGCTGGCGCGACGGGTAGACCGCGTGGAGCGTGGTCTCGACCGTGCGCCAGTCTTCCAGCGCCGCCTGCAGGCGGCCCGTCTCCAGGTCTTCCTCGACATAGGGCCGGGGGATCAGGCTGAGGCCGAGGCCGGCGCGCAGCGCATCGCGCACCGCCAGGCTCGACGTGACCGAATAGCGCGCATCGACGGCGATGCGCTCGACGCGGCCGTCCTGGCGGAACTCCCAGGTGTCGGCATGGCCCGAGAGGCTGAAGCGGATGCAGGCATGCGCACCCAGCTCGGCCGGCGACGCGGGCACGCCGTGCGCCGCGAAGTACGACGGCGCGCCGCACAGCACGTGCGGCATGACGGCGAGCCGGCGCGCGACCAGGCTGGAGTCCTCCAGGTGGTCGCTGCCGCGGATCGCGAGGTCGAAGCCCTCGCGGACGATGTCCACGCGCCTGTCGTCCAGGTCGAGGTCGAGCCTCAGGGCCGGATGGCGCGCCAGGAAGGCGGGGATCGCCGTCGACAGGCGCGTCAGCGTCACGGTCATCGGTGCGCTGACGCGCAGCACGCCGCTCGGCGCGGCCTTGACCGGACACAGCGCCTGGTCGGCCTCGGCCAGCGCGTCGAGCCCGCGCACCACGTGCTCCAGGTAGATGCGCCCTTCCTCCGTCAGCGCCATGCGCCGCGTGGTGCGATGGATGAGCCGGGCGCCCAGCCGCGCCTCCAGCTCGGCGATGTTCTTGCTGATCGCCGGCGCGGACAGGCCGAGCCGCCGCCCGGCCTCCGCGAAGCTGTTGAGTTCCGCCACGTGGCGGAACACGGTCAGTGCGGTGAAACGGTCCATTCTTTTCTATTGGTGAATTTTTCAATTCCAACAGCGGCAATTATCAATTCATGGTGAATTTCTTAACCTCCGTTCCGACAACTCATCGTCAGGAATGGCAGGCATGACCCACCCCACCATCGCGCTCATCGAGCAGCGCTTCTCCGCCAACCTGTTCGACGCCTCGCACCGGCTTTCCGACGGTGAGATCGAGCGCCTGGTGCATCTGGCCGTGCGCGCGCCCACCGCCTACCACCTGCAGAACTGGCGCTTCATCGCCGTGCGCTCGCCCGAGGGGAAGGCCAGCCTGCGCAGGCTGGCCTGGAACCAGCCCAAGGTGGAAGCGGCGGCGGCGACCTTCATCGTCTGCGGCGTGCGGCCCGACGCGGGCGCCCTGCCCGCGCGGCTGCGGCCGTCCATCGAGGCCGGGTTCATGCCGCCCGACATGCCCTCGGCCTGGCAGGCGGCGGCGGCCGGGCAGTACGGCGATCCGCGCGCGGCGCAGGACGAGGCGGTCCGCTCCGCGACCCTGGGCGCGGCGACGCTGATGCTCGCGGCGCAGGCGCTGGGCCTGGCCTGCGGGCCGATGACGGGCTTCGACGCCGGCGGCGTCGCGCACAAGTTCGGGCTGGCCCGCGACGAGGTGCCGGTGATGCTCGTCGCCGTCGGCCGCGCCGCGCCAGGCAACTGGCCCCAGAAACCCCGGCGGCCACTGGCCGAGGTGCTGGACATGGCATGAAGACGCGCACGTCCGACCTGCTGCTGACGGCGATCGCGCCCGCCATCTGGGGCAGCACCTACATCGTCACCACCGAGTTCCTGCCGGACTTCCCGCCGATGACGGTGGCGCTGCTGCGGGCCCTGCCCGCCGGCCTGCTGCTGCTCCTGATCGTGCGCCAGCTTCCGGCAGGGCGCTGGTGGCCGCGCGTCTTCGTGCTCGGCGCACTCAACTTCTCGGTCTTCTGGAGCATGCTGTTCATCTCGGCCTACCGCCTGCCGGGGGGCGTCGCGGCCACGGTCGGGGCGGTGCAGCCGCTGATCGTCGTCTTCATCGCCGCCGCCCTGCTGGGCAGCAGGCTCCGGTGGCCGGCCGTCCTCGCCGCGGCGCTCGGGCTGGCGGGCGTCGCGCTGCTGGTGCTGACGCCGCGGGCGTCGCTGGATGCAGTGGGTGTGGCGGCCGGCCTGGCCGGCGCCGTCTCGATGGCCTTCGGCACCGTGCTGACCCGCAAGTGGCAGCCGCCGGTGTCGCTGCTGACCTTCACGGCCTGGCAGTTGACCGCCGGCGGGCTCCTGCTGATCCCCGTGGCCTGGGCGCTCGATCCGGCCATCCCGGTGCCCACGGCGGGCAACCTGTTCGGCCTGGCCTGGCTCGGGCTGATCGGCGCGGCCCTGACCTGCTTCCTCATGTTCCGCGGCATCTCGCGGATCGACCCGGCCGCCGTGTCGCTGCTGGGCTTCCTCAGCCCGACGACGGCCGTGCTGCTCGGCTGGGTGTTCCTGAACCAGGCGCTGAGCGTGGCGCAGGCCGCCGGCGTGCTGCTGGTCATCGGCAGCATCTGGCTCGGGCAGCGCGCCAACGGCGCGGGGCGGGGCTGAGAGCGGGCCGCCAGACGTCCCGGAAAGACGGAACCCCCGCCGGACTTCCGCCCGGCGGGGGTTCCGACGAGCCGTCGATGCGGCCCGCGGATCAGGCAGCCGTCAGGCCGCCACGCCCTTGGCCACGTCCGCGTACTCCTCGATCTGGTCGAAGTTCATGTAGCGGTACACGCTGGCCTTGTCGGCGTCGATGACGCCCATCTCCTTGAGGTACTCCTCCTTGCTGGGCAGCCGGCCCAGGCGCGAGGCGATGGCGGCCAGCTCGGCCGAGCCCAGGAACACGTTGGTGTTCTTGCCCAGCCGGTTGGGGAAGTTGCGGGTGCTGGTGGAGATCACCGTCGCGCCCTCGTGCACCTGCGCCTGGTTGCCCATGCACAGCGAGCAGCCGGGCATCTCGGTGCGCGCGCCGGCGGTACCGAAGGCGGCGTAGTGGCCTTCCTTGATCAGCTCGTTCTGGTCCATCTTGGTGGGCGGCGCCACCCACAGCTTGACCGGGATGTCGCGCTGGCCGCCCAGCAGCTTGGCAGCCGCGCGGAAGTGGCCGATGTTGGTCATGCAGCTGCCGATGAAGGCCTCGTCGATCTTCGTGCCGGCCACCTCGGACAGGAACTTGGCGTCGTCCGGGTCGTTGGGGCAGCAGACGATCGGCTCCCGGATGTCGGCCAGGTCGATCTCGATCACGGCGGCGTACTCGGCGTCCTTGTCGGCCTCGAGCAGCTCGGGCTTGGCGAGCCAGGCCTCGACCTTCTCGATGCGGCGCTGCAGCGTCTTGGCGTCCTGGTAGCCGTCGGCGATCATGTTCTTCATCAGCACGACGTTGCTGGTGAGGTACTCCTTGATCGGCTCGGGGTTGAGCTTGATCGTGCAGCCGGCGGCCGAGCGCTCGGCCGAGGCGTCCGACAGCTCGAACGCCTGCTCCACCTTCAGGTCGGGCAGGCCCTCGATCTCGAGGATGCGGCCGGAGAAGATGTTCTTCTTGCCGGCCTTGGCCACCGTCAGCAGGCCGGCCTTGATGGCGTACAGCGGAATCGCATGCACCAGGTCGCGCAGCGTCACGCCGGGCTGCAGTTCGCCCTTGAAGCGCACCAGCACGGATTCGGGCATGTCCAGCGGCATCACGCCGGTGGCCGCGCCGAAGGCCACCAGGCCCGAGCCGGCGGGGAAGGAGATGCCGATCGGGAAGCGGGTGTGCGAGTCGCCGCCGGTGCCCACCGTGTCGGGCAACAGCAGGCGGTTGAGCCACGAGTGGATCACGCCGTCGCCCGGGCGCAGGGCCACGCCGCCGCGGTTGCTGATGAAGGCCGGCAGCTCGCGGTGGGTCTTCACGTCCACCGGCTTGGGGTAGGCGGCCGTGTGGCAGAAGGACTGCATCACCATGTCGGCGGAGAAGCCCAGGCAGGCCAGGTCCTTCAGCTCGTCGCGGGTCATGGGGCCGGTGGTGTCCTGGCTGCCCACGGTGGTCATGCGCGGCTCGCAGTAGGTGCCGGGACGGATGCCCTGGCCTTCGGGCAGGCCGCAGGCGCGGCCGACCATCTTCTGCGCCAGCGTGAAACCGGCCCTGGATTCGGCCGGCGCCTGCGGCAGCCGGAAGGCCGTGGAGGCGGGCAGGCCCAGGGCCTCGCGCGCCTTGGCCGTGAGCGAGCGGCCGATGATCAGGTTGATGCGCCCGCCGGCGCGCACCTCGTCGAGCAGCACGTCGCTCTTGAGCGCGAAGTCGGCGATCTTCTCGCCGTTCTTCTCGATGCGGCCTTCGTACGGGAAGATGTCGAGCACGTCGCCCATCTCCATCTTCGACACGTCCACCTCGATCGGCAGCGAGCCGGAGTCCTCCTGCGTGTTGAAGAAGATCGGCGCGATCTTGCCGCCCAGCGTGACGCCGCCGAAGCGCTTGTTCGGCACGAAGGGGATGTCGGCGCCGGTGGCCCAGATCACGCTGTTGGTGGCGGACTTGCGCGAGGAGCCGGTGCCCACCACGTCGCCCACGTAGGCCACCAGGTGGCCCTTCTTCTTCAGGTCCTCGATGAACTGGATGGGGCCGCGCTTGCCGTCCTCCTCGGGCTTGAAGGCCGCGTCGGGACGGGTGTTCTTGAGCATCGCCAGGTAGTGCAGCGGGATGTCCGGGCGGCTCCAGGCGTCGGGCGCGGGCGAGAGGTCGTCGGTGTTGGTCTCGCCGGGCACCTTGAACACGGTGACGGTGATCTTCTTCTGGACTTCGGGGCGCGAGGTGAACCACTCGGCGTCGGCCCACGACTGCATCACTTCCCTGGCCTTGGCGTTGCCGGCCTTGGCCTTGGCCGCGACGTCGTTGAAGAAGTCGAACATCAGGAGCGTCTTCTTCAGCGCCTCGGCGGCCACGCCGGCGACCTCGGCGTCGTCCAGCAGCTCGATCAGCGGATGCACGTTGTAGCCGCCCACCATGGTGCCCAGCAGCTCGGTGGCCTTCGCCTTGGAGATCAGGCCCACCTGGATGTCGCCGTGCGCCACGGCCGCCAGGAAGCTGGCCTTGACCTTGGCCGCGTCGTCCACGCCCGGCGGCACGCGGTGCGTCAGCAGGTCCAGCAGGAAGGCGTCCTCGCCGGCGGGCGGGTTCTTGATCAGTTCGATCAGTTCGGCGACCTGCTTGGCGTCGAGGGGCAGCGGCGGGATGCCCAGCGCGGCGCGCTCGGCAGCATGGTCACGGTAGGCTTGCAGCATCTTCTTTTCTCCAGACGATCATCGAGGGGCGGCGGCGGCGTTCAAGCAAGGCGCGCGCCGCGCCCGTGGGGTGAGGGTTCTATTTGCCCTTGGGCGACTTGCTCGTCGTCGTGTCGACGTCGCCGAGCAGCGAAGGGGGCGGGTTCTTCTTCATCTCTTCGGCGAAGGCGGCCTGGCTGGCGACCTTGCACTCGTCGGCCAGGCGCTGGCCCTGCTTCTGGCTCATCAGCATGGACTTGTTGCCCAGCTGCAGCCACAGGGCACCGCGCTGGGCATCCTCCAGGCGCACCGCGCCGGTGCGGCTTTCCACCGGGTGCATGCGGTAGTTGACGCCGGCGTGGATGAGGCGGAAGTAGCCGGTCTTCTTCGGGTCCGGCTCGATCTTCACGTTGGCGCCCAGTTCGCAGTCCACCGCGCCGGTGAAGACCTGTTCGGCCACCTTGAGGTCAGCCTCGGTCAGGTCGGCGTAGGGGCCGTCGTCCACGGCGATGGGCTGCTTCTCCTCCACCTTCTTGATGACGCGCTTGGGCACGACCTTCTGCGTCGCCTTCTTGACGGTGGTCTTGGCCCGCTCCTTCAGGGGCGGCTTGGTGGTGTCGGCGGCCTGGGCGGCCACGCCGGTGGTCAGGGCCAGGGCCAGGGCGGCCAGGAGTGCGGGGGTCTTCATGGAGTGGTGTACGTGGATCAGTGGGTGGAGCCGGTGCCGCCCGGGGTGAACCAGGCCTGCGCCTCGGCGGGAAGCGCACGCCCCGTGGCATGCGCACGCGCCAGCACCTGCCAGAAATGCCGGTAGCTCGCGCGGTCGTGCAATGTGCCATCAAAACTGACCGGGGCCCACTCGGCCTGGGCGGCCGCGGCGATGATTTTTGTAGCCATGTGAATCTGTTCCTCTCCCGGCGCGAAGGCTTCCAGGATGGGACGGATCTGGCCCGGGTGGATGCTCCACATGCGCGTGTAGCCGAACTCGTTCGCCGCGCGCCGGGCGGCGGTGCGCATCGCCTGCGCATCACCGAACTCGGTGACCACGCAGTGCGAGGGCACCTTGCCGTGGGCATGCGCGGCCGAGGCGATCTCCAGCTTGGCGCGCACCACCAGCGGGTGGCTGAACTGGCCCTGCACGCCCATGCCGTCGGCCGGGATGGCGCCGCCGTGCGCCGAGACGAAATCCATCAGCCCGAAGCTCAACGACTGCACGCGCGGGTGGGCGGCGATGTCGAAGGCATTGCGCACCGCCAGCGGCGACTCGATCAGCACGTGCAGCGGCAGCGCCGCGGCGCCGGCCGCGTCCACGGCGGCGACGGCCGCCTGCACGTCGGCCACGGACTCGACCTTGGGCACCATCAGGTGGCACAGGCGGTGCCCGGCCCCGCCGGCGATGGTGGCCACGTCGGCCTGGAAGGCGGCGTGGTCGACCGGGTGCACGCGGGCGGCGACGCGCATGTCGGGCGCGGCGGCCAGCGCCAGCTCGGTCACCAGCGCGGCATGCTCGGCCTCGCCGCCTACGGGGGCGCCGTCCTCGCAATCGAGCGTCACGTCGAACACGCAGGCGCCGAACTCGGCCGCCATCTCGGCCTGCAGCGCCAGGCTCTTGCGCATGCGCGCCTCGACGCCGGAATAGTGGTCGCACACCGGCAGCGCGACGGCGCCGGCCTGTGCGCCGAGCAGGACTTCGGCGGGATGGGCAACGCTCATGCGGGCCTCCGCGCCACGATGAACATGCGGGGGAATGCCAGCAGCCGCCGGCCGTCCGCGCGCGGGGCGTAGGCGGCCTCGACGCCGCGCTCGTACTCGGCCAGGTAGCTCTTCTTCAATTCAGGCGGCAGCGGATCGACGAAGGGACGCAACCCGGTGCCGCGCACCCACTCGACGATGGCCGCGGCCGAGGCCAGGGGGTGCTGGTAGACGGTGTGCCAGACGTCCACGGCCGCTGCGCGCGGTGCGAGCAGGTCGTAGTAGCCGCCGATGGGCAGCAGCTCGGTGCGGACCCGGTCGGCGTCGCCGATGTGCGCCGCCCAGGGCGCACGGCCGGCCAGCTCGCGCATGAGCCGGTGGGTGGGTTCCTGGCGGTTGTCGGGCATCTGGATGGCGAGCACGCCGCCGGGTGCCAGCAACTCGAACAGCCGGGGCACCAGCCTTTCGTGATCGGGCACCCATTGCAGGGCGGCGTTGGCGTAGATCAGGTCCGGCGCCGGGCCTTCGGGCGCCCATGCCGCGATGTCGGCCTGCTCGAAGCGGGCCTGCGGCAGGCGCTCGCGCGCCTCGGCGAGCATGGGTTCGGAACTGTCGATGCCCAACACCTGCGCGCCCGGAAAGCGCTCGGCCAGCAGCGCGGTGGAGTTGCCCGGGCCGCAGCCCAGGTCGACCACGCGTGCCGCCTGCGCGAGCGGCACGCGCGCCAGCAACTCCGCCGCGGGACGGGTGCGCTCGTCCTCGTAGCGACGGTAGAGCGTGGGATCCCAGTCCACCATGAGCGCCGGCCTCGGGTGCCGATCAGAGCAGGTGCTTGACGCCGTCCTGCTCGCCCTGCAGCTCGGCCAGGGTCTTGTCGATGCGCTCCTGGCTGAACGCGTCGATCTCCAGGCCCTCGACGATCTTGTACTTGCCGTTCTCGGTGGTGACCGGGAAGCCGAAGATCACGTCCTTGGGGATGCCGTACTCGCCGTTGGAGGGCACGCCCATGGTGACCCACTTGCCGTTGGTGCCCAGGGCCCAGTCGCGCATGTGGTCGATGGCGGCGTTGGCGGCCGAGGCGGCCGACGACAGGCCGCGCGCGTCGATGATGGCGGCGCCGCGCTTGCCCACGGTGGGCAGGAACACCTCGGCGTTCCAGACCTGGTCGTTGATGGCGTCCTTGACCGACTTGCCGCCGATGGTGGCGAAACGGTAGTCGGCGTACATGGTGGGCGAGTGGTTGCCCCAGACGGTGAGCTTCTCGATCTCGCCGACCTTGCCGCCGGTCTTGGCGGCGATCTGGCTGGCGGCGCGGTTGTGGTCCAGGCGCAGCATCGCGGTGAAGTTCTCGCGCGGCAGGCTGGGCGCGCTCTTCATGGCGATGTAGGCGTTGGTGTTGGCGGGGTTGCCGACCACCAGCACCTTGACGTTGCGGCTGGCGACCTTGTCCAGCGCCTTGCCCTGCGCGGTGAAGATCTGGGCGTTGGCGGCCAGCAGGTCGGCACGCTCCATGCCGGGGCCGCGCGGACGGGCACCCACCAGCAGGGCGTAGTCGGCGTCCTTGAAGGCCACTTCCGGGTCGCCGGTGGCGACGATGCCGTCCAGCAGCGGGAAGGCGCAATCTTCCAGCTCCATGATCACGCCCTTGAGGGCCTTCTGCGCCTTCTCGTCCGGGATCTCCAGCAGTTGCAGGATGACCGGCTGGTCCTTGCCGAGCATCTCGCCGGAGGCGATGCGGAACAGGAGGGCGTAACCGATTTGGCCTGCGGCACCGGTGACGGCAACGCGGACGGGCTTTTTGCTCATGGGAAGACTCCAGGAATGAAGAATGAAGGCGCGAGGCCGCGCCGCCAGGGGCACGGGGGACGCGCGCGCGGGGCTGCGCATCCGAACTGGGCATTCTAGGCCGAAACCATAGCGCTTGTCTTATGTCTTATATAAGATTGACCCCTGGCCTTGCGGCCGCCGCGCCGCCCCACACGACCATGTCCGACCCCCTTGCCGCCGAGCCGGCCGCCCCGTCCTTCAGTCCGCTGTATCAGCAGATCAAGTCGCTGATCCTGCAGCGCCTGGAGGCGGGCGAGTGGAAGCCGGGCGAGCCGATCCCCAGCGAGATGGACTTGGCGACGCGCTTTCGCGTCAGCCAGGGCACGGTGCGCAAGGCGATCGACGAACTGGCGGCCGACAACCTGGTGGTGCGGCGCCAGGGCAAGGGCACCTTCGTCGCCACCCATGCCGAGCAGCACGTGCAGTACCGCTTCCTCAAGCTGGTGCCCGACAACGGCACGCCGGCGCAGGAAGGGCCTGCCGAGCGCACCATCGTCGACTGCCGCCGGCTGCGCGCCAGCGCGGAGGTGGCCCGCGCGCTGGGCCTGCGCACCGGCGACCCGGTGCTGCAGGTGCGCCGCGTGCTGGCCTACGCCGGCACGCCCACCATCCTGGAAGACCTGTGGCTGCCCGGCGGCCCCTTCAAGGGCCTCACGGCCGAACGGCTGGATGCGTGGCACGGCCCGATGTATTCGCTGTTCGAGACGGAATTCGGCGTGCGCATGGTGCGCGCCGAGGAGAAGATCCGCGCGGTGCTGCCCGACGCCCAGCAGGCCCGGCTGCTGGAGGTCACGACGGCCACGCCCCTGCTGAGCGTGGAGCGCGTCGCGCACACCTACAACGACGCGCCGATGGAATGGCGCCGCGGCCTGTACCGCACCGACACGCACCACTATCGCAACGAGCTGGGATGAATGCACCGCACGGCGAAAAGCCCGCAGCGCCATCCGCGCCTGCATCTCACGCTATTGAATGGATAGCACCCGAGCACATTGGTGCGATGAGCCCGGCGCAGCGCGTGCGTCATGGTGCATTGCAATAGAATTTTCGACTGTTTGCATATTCGCCCCGCCAGCACAAGCAGCCTTCATCGAACAAACAACGAAAGCCTCCCCATGACAGAGCTTGCAACATCCTCGCGGCCACGCCGCGAATTCCGCAACATCAACGTCTTCAGCGATCTCACCGGCTACCGGCTCCCCCCTGCGGGCTTCGTGTCGATCCTGCATCGCGTCAGCGGCGTGCTGATGTTCCTGCTGATGCCCTTCATCATCTGGATGTTCGACACCTCCGTGTCCTCCGAGATCTCGTTCGCACGCTTCAAGGCCGCCTTCAACAGCGGCCTTGCTTTCGTTCCGGGCTGGTTCCTCAAGCTGGTGGCGCTGGCGCTGATCTGGGCCTACCTGCACCACTTCTGCGCCGGCCTGCGCCACCTGTGGATGGACGTGAGCCACGACGCGGTGAGCAAGGAATTCGGCAAGAGCTCCGCCCTCGCGGTGCTCACGGTCAGCCTGCTGCTGACGGTGGTGCTGGGCGCCAAGCTGTTCGGCGTGTACTGATCGGGGAGCACTTCATCATGGCAGTGAACTACGGCTCCAAGCGCACCGTCGTCGGCGCGCACTACGGTCTTCGGGACTGGCTCTCGCAGCGCGTAACCGGGCTGGTGATGGCCCTCTTCACCCTCATCGTGCTCGCCCAGCTGCTCATCGGCGGCGGCCCGATCGGCTACGACAAGTGGGCGGGCATCTTCGCCTCGCAGTGGATGAAGGTCCTCACCTTCGTGGTGATCGCCTCGCTGCTGTGGCACGCCTGGGTGGGCATGCGCGACGTGTGGATGGACTACGTCCAGCCGGTCGGCATCCGCCTGGCGCTGCAGATCTTCACCATCGTCTGGCTTGTGGGTTGCGCGGGTTGGGCCATTCAAGTGCTCTGGAGGGTTTGAGCCGTGACGTACACCAAGGAAAAGATCAACAAGCGCAAGTTCGACGTCGTCATCGTCGGCGCCGGCGGCTCCGGCATGCGCGCCTCGCTCGAACTCTCGCGCGCCGGCCTGAACGTGGCCTGCCTGTCCAAGGTCTTCCCCACCCGCTCGCACACGGTGGCGGCGCAGGGCGGCGTGTCGGCATCGCTGGGCAACATGTCCGAGGACAACTGGCACTACCACTTCTACGACACCATCAAGGGTTCGGACTGGCTGGGTGACCAGGACGCGATCGAGTTCATGTGCCGCGAGGCGCCGAACGTGGTGATCGAGCTGGAGCACTTCGGGATGCCCTTCGACCGCAACCCCGACGGCACCATCTACCAGCGCCCCTTCGGAGGCCACACCGCCAACTACGGCGAGAAGCCCGTGCAGCGCGCCTGCGCCGCGGCCGACCGCACCGGCCACGCGATGCTGCACACGCTGTACCAGCAGAACGTCAAGTCCAAGACCAACTTCTTCGTCGAGTGGATGGCGCTGGACCTGATCCGCGACGCCGACGGCGACGTGGTCGGCGTGACCGCGATCGAGCTGGAGACCGGCGAGCTGTACGTGCTGCAGGCCAAGGCCGTGCTGCTGGCCACCGGCGGCGCCGGCCGCATCTTCGCGGCCAGCACCAACGCCTTCATCAACACCGGCGACGGCCTGGGCATGGCAGCGCGCGCCGGCATCCCGCTGCAGGACATGGAGTTCTGGCAGTTCCACCCCACCGGCGTGGCCGGCGCGGGCGTGCTGCTCACCGAAGGCTGCCGCGGCGAAGGCGCGATCCTGCTCAACAGCAACGGCGAGCGCTTCATGGAGCGCTACGCGCCCACCCTGAAGGACCTGGCGCCGCGCGACTTCGTCTCGCGCTCGATGGACCAGGAGATCAAGGAAGGCCGGGGCTGCGGTCCGAACAAGGACTACATCCTGATGAAGCTCGACCACCTGGGCGCCGACACCATCCGCAAGCGCCTGCCCTCGGTGGAAGAGATCGGCCACAACTTCGCCAACGTCGACATCACCAAGGAGCCGATCCCGGTGGTGCCGACCATCCACTACCAGATGGGCGGCATCCCGACCAACATCAACGGCCAGGTGGTGGTGCAGAACGGCGACGTGAACAGCCAGGTCGTCAACGGCCTGTACGCGGTGGGCGAATGCTCCTGCGTGTCGGTGCACGGCGCCAACCGCCTGGGCACCAACTCGCTGCTGGACCTGCTGGTGTTCGGCAAGTCGGCGGGCAAGCACATCGTCGACTTCGTCAAGGGCAGCGGCGAGCACAAGCCGCTGCCGGCCGACGGCGCCGACCGCACGCTGGCGCGCCTGAACCAGCTGCAGGCATCGACCGGCGGCGAGTACGCACAGGACATCGCGGGCGACATCCGCGGCACCATGCAGCAGCACGCCGGCGTGTTCCGCACGCAGGCCAGCATGGACGAGGGCGTCACCAAGGTCAACGCGATCCGCGAGCGCGTGGCCGGCGTCGCCCTGCAGGACAAGTCGCTGGTGTGGAACACCGCCCGCATGGAGGCGCTGGAGGTCGACAACCTGATCGAGGTGGCCCAGGCGACCATGACCTCGGCCGCCGCCCGCCACGAATGCCGCGGCGCGCACACGGTCGACGACTACGAGCGTCCGGCGGACGACCCCGACTGCCCGCTGGGCCGCAACGACAAGGACTGGCTCAAGCACACGCTGTGGCACAGCGAAGGCAACCGCCTGAGCTACAAGCCCGTCAACCTCAAGCCGCTGACGGTGGACTCCGTCCCGCCCAAGGTCCGCACGTTCTGAACAAGGTTCCACCACGATGAAGCGCACTTTCAAGATCTACCGCTACGACCCGGAAAAGGACGCCAAGCCCTACATGCAGACCGTCGAGATCGAGCTCGACGGCCACGAGCGCATGCTGCTGGACGCCCTGGTCAAGCTCAAGGCGCAGGATCCGTCCATCTCGTTCCGCCGCTCCTGCCGCGAGGGCGTGTGCGGCTCGGACGCGATGAACATCAACGGCAAGAACGGCCTGGCGTGCCTGACCAACATGAACACGCTGAAGGACCCGATCGTCCTGAAGCCGCTGCCGGGCCTGCCCGTCATCCGCGACCTGATCGTGGACATGACGCAGTTCTTCAAGCAGTACCACTCGATCAGGCCCTACCTCGTCAACGACACGCCCGCGCCCGAGAAGGAGCGCCTGCAGTCGCCCGAGGAGCGCGAGGAGCTCAACGGCCTGTACGAGTGCATCCTGTGCGCGAGCTGCTCCACGAGCTGCCCGAGCTTCTG
This sequence comes from Xenophilus sp., assembly GCF_044462705.1. Lineage (NCBI taxonomy): Bacteria > Pseudomonadati > Pseudomonadota > Betaproteobacteria > Burkholderiales > Comamonadaceae > Xenophilus > Xenophilus sp. The sequence continues at coordinate 12,695 of NZ_JBIQNC010000026.1, read as the reverse complement.
GTGGAACCCCGACAAGTTCGTCGGCCCGGCCGGCCTGCTGCAGGCCTACCGCTTCATCGCCGACAGCCGCGACGAGGCCACCGGCGACCGCCTGGACAACCTGGAAGACCCGTACCGCCTGTTCCGCTGCCATTCCATCATGAACTGTGTGGATGTGTGCCCCAAGCACCTGAACCCCACGCGGGCCATCGGCAAGATCAAGGAACTGATGGTCCGCCGGGCCGTCTGACCCCCTCCAAGCCCACCGCCGTGCCATGCAGGACACCCGCCCCGCCCCCGACGACGACGCGCTGCTGGACGCACGCGCGGCCGCGTTGCTGAAGTGGCGCTGCCGGCGCGGCCTGCTGGAGAACGACCTCTTCATCGCCCGCTTCTTCGAGCGGCATGAATCTCGCTTGACCGTGAGGCAGGCACGCGCGATGGAGGTGCTGATGGACCTGTCGGACAACGACCTGCTCGACCTGCTGCTCGCCAGAAAGGAGCCCGAGCCCGGATGGGCCGGGGCCGACGTGACGGCACTGCTCGGGTCGATGCGCGCCGAAGGCGCGCAGCTGCCGGCCTCCTCTTCTTCCCTCCCCTCTCCCTCGCGTTCCAATCAACCCATCGAGAGAAAGTCGACATGAAAGCATCCGACAACAAGGCCACCCTGTCCTTCAGCAACGGCGGGCAGAGCGTCGAGCTACCGATCTACAAGGGCACGCTCGGCCCGGACGTGATCGACATCCGCAAGCTCTATGCGCAGACGGGCATGTTCACCTACGACCCGGGCTTCATGTCGACCGCGTCGTGCCAGTCGAGCATCACCTACATCGACGGCGACAAGGGCGAGCTGCTGTACCGCGGCTACCCCATCGAGCAGCTGGCGACGAACTGCGACTACCTGGAGACCTGCTACCTGCTGCTCAACGGCGAGCTGCCCAACACCGCCGAGAAGGAGAAGTTCACCAGGCTCGTGACCAACCACACCATGGTCAACGAGCAGATGCAGTTCTTCCTGCGCGGCTTCCGCCGCGATGCGCACCCGATGGCCATCATGACCGGCCTGGTGGGCGCGCTGTCGGCCTTCTATCACGACAGCACGGACATCAACAATCCCGAGCACCGCGACATCGCCGCGATCCGCCTGATCGCCAAGATGCCGACGCTGGTGGCGATGGCCTACAAGTACAACGTCGGCCAGCCGTACATCTACCCGCGCAACGACCTGAGCTACGCGGGCAACTTCCTGCACATGATGTTCGCCACGCCGTGCGAGGAGTACAAGGTCAGCCCGGTGCTCGAACGCGCGCTGGACCGCATCTTCATCCTGCACGCCGACCACGAGCAGAACGCCTCCACCTCCACCGTGCGCCTGTGCGGCTCCTCCGGCACCAACCCCTTCGCCGCCATCGCGGCCGGCGTGGCGTGCCTCTGGGGCCCCGCCCACGGCGGCGCCAACGAGGCGGCGCTGAACATGCTCTACGACATCCAGAAGGAAGGCGGCGTGGAGAAGATCGGCGAGTTCATCAAGAAGGTCAAGGACAAGAACTCCAACGTCAAGCTGATGGGCTTCGGTCATCGTGTCTACAAGAACTACGATCCGCGCGCCAAGCTGATGCAGGAGACCTGCAACGAGGTGCTGACCGAGCTGGGCCTGGAGAAGGACCCGCTGTTCGCCCTGGCCAAGCAGCTGGAGAAGATCGCCCTGGAAGACGAGTACTTCGTCTCGCGCAAGCTCTACCCGAACGTGGACTTCTACTCGGGCATCGTGCAGCGCGCCATCGGCATTCCGGTCAGCCTGTTCACCGCCGTCTTCGCGCTGGCCCGCACGGTGGGCTGGATCGCCCAGCTCAACGAGATGATCGGCGACCCGGAATACAAGATCGGCCGCCCGCGCCAGCTGTTCGAAGGCTCGCCGAAGCGCGACGTGAAGCCGATCTCGGCCCGCTGATCCGCGTCATCCGCCCAGCCATGAAAGAAGCTGCCCTCGGGCAGCTTTTTTTTGCCTGCAGATCGCCGTCTCCTCGAATCCGCAGGACAAGGAGAAGGCGACCAAAGGCGGCATCCGGTTCCGGCGGGCTGACCGCCATCGCCCTTCACCACTTCACGCGCATGCCGATCGAGCCGTTCACCGAGCTCCGGACCTTGGCGTTGCCCCCGCTCGCCCAGAGCTTGCCGATCTCGCCGTACAGGCTCGTCGACCCGCCCAGGGCCAGCGTGAAGCCGCCCGCGAGCTCGGTGCTCGTGCCGCCCGTGGGCGCCAGGATGTCGGTGGCGGTGGCGCCGTTCACGAAGCGCGCGACGTCCGCGCCGCTGGAAGTCCTGTAGACGTTGAAGCGGCCGTACGGCTGGAGCGCGCCGACGCCCGTGTCGACGCGGCCCTTGACCCGCACGCCCGCACGGACGATCCAGCCGCTGTCGGCTCGCGGCTGGACGACGGCGCCGACGATGGCAGCGTTGTCCAGGTCCATGTGGTGATGGATCAGCTGCAGCTGCGGCTCGATGCGCCAGCCGCTGCCGCCCAGCGCGAAGGACTGCCCCACTTCGATGGAGCCCAGCAGGCTGTTGCCCTTGCCGCCGCTGCCGTGGCTCGCCAGGGGCTCGACCGTGTAGCGGTGGCGGCCCGACTGCACCACCGCATCGGCATAGAAGCCGCTGTCGGCGGTGTAGGTGCCGTACACGCCCAAGTACTGGCTGCGCAGGTCGTTGCGGCCCACGGCCAGGTTCTGGATGCCGCTGGCAAAACCCCGCACGCTGACGTCGCCGTCGAGCTGGCCGACGTAGATGCCCGCACGCCGGTTCGGCATGGCCAGCAGGTCGGTGCCGGCCTGGAAGCCGGTGAGGCGGCCCTTGCTGCCCGGCGCGACCGCGCCGCCCTGCCGGACATCGATGTCGGTGGAGAGCACGCGCGCCCAGGCGCGGCGATCCGAAGCACCCGGCATGGCGGCGGCGCCGTCGACGTCGTCGTCGCCCACGCGCTTGCGCAGGTCACCCAGCATCGCGAGGTTGCCCTGGCGCAATTGGCCTGCCAGCGCGGCGTAGAGCGGGGCCTCGGCGCGATAGGTGACCACCGGCGCGGCAGGGGCCGCCGTGGTGCTCGAACGCAGGTACCAGTTCTCGCCGGAACCATTGGCATCGGCGGCGTACAGGCGGTACTCGTAGGCGCCGGCATCCACGTGGCCGTTGGCCAGGCTGAACGCGTCCTGGGTGGTCTGTGCCGTCGTGGTGGCGCCGTTCCTCGCCGTGATCACCTCGATGCCGTTGCCGCTGGTGAGCGCGCCCAGGCCGCCCAGATTGGTGATCTGCACCGTCGTCCTGCCGCTGGCGGCTGCGGCGGCGCCGTCGAGCACCAGGCGGTCGGACGGGCCCGTGCCGTTGAGCACGGTGCCGAGCCTGAGCACGCCGTTGCTGCCGACGTACGCGCCCGTCACCGTCAGCGTGGCGCCCCCGGTCGCGCCCACGAGCGAGACGGTGCCGCCGTTGGCCAGCGAAGCGACGCTCTGGCTGAACCCGGCCAGGTCGAGCGTGGCGCCCGAAGCCACGCTGTGCGCGGACGCCGCGCTGAGGGTGTTGGCGGCACCCGCCTTGAGCGTGCCCTGCGCGACATGGGTGGCGCCGGTGTAATTGTTGGCGCCGGACAGGGTCAGCGTGCCGACGCCCTCCTTCGTGATGAAACCGCCGCCGCTGATCGCCCCGCTCAGGGTCGCGTCGAACGCGCCGGTGTCGATGACCGGATCGGTGCTGCCCGTGAGCTGGATCGCGTTGGCGATCGTGAGCCCGTCGACGCTGAAACCCAGCGTCGTGTCGTCGTCCATCGACAGCGTGCCTGTGCCCAGCGCCTGGCTGTGGCCGAGGTTCAGGCGCCCCTGGCGCAGCGCAGTGCCGCCGGTGTAGGTGTTCGCGCCCGAGAGCGTGAGCGTGCCGGCACCCACCTTCACCAGCGAACCGCCGGCGCCGGAGATCACGCCCGAGACTTCGGTGCTGGCGTTCAGCCCGCCCGTGGTCAGGGCCTTGGCGCCGAGGATCACATCGCCCGCGCCGGACAGCGAGCCGATGGAGATCCCCGCCGCGGTCAGCGAGCGGATGCGCAGGCGCCCGCCCGCGTTGTTGACCACGGTGGCCTGGTCGGCGCTCGCGCGGTCGAAGATGTCGATCAGGCCGCCGCTTTCGTTGACGAAGGTCGCCTGGCCCGCGCTGGCGTCGTCCAGCAGGTTGACCTGGCCGCCCGAGAAGTTGGTGATGCGCGCATTGCCCGCCGTTGCGCTGAACCAGATGTTGGTCAGCCCGCCGCGGTTCTCGATGACGGCATTGCCGGCGGAGGCGTTGTCCCTGAACTCGGCCGACGCATCCTGGTTCATGACGAGGTGGGCATTGCCCGCCGAGCTGCTGTCGCGGAACTGCACGAAGCCGGCGTTGTCCGTGAGCAGGGGGCCCCGCGCGGCGGCGGTGATCGTCAGTCCGCTCGCGTCGGCCTTGCTGCCGAAGATCAGCGAGGCGTTGCCGGCCACCGACACCGGCCCGCTGCCGAGTGCGCCGGTCGCCAGCGCCTGCAGGCTGCCGGCGGCCACCGAAGTGCCGCCCGTGTACGCGTTGGCCGCACCCAGCACCAGCGTGCCCTGGCCGGTCTTCTGCAGCGTCCCGCCGCCCGAGACTTCGCCATTCAGCGTCAGCGTGCGGATCAGGTTCACGTCGAAGGTGCCGCCGCCCGAGCCGAGCGAGACGGTGCGCGTCGCCGTGGTGTCGCCGGAGACGTTCAGCGTGCCCCCGTCGAGCGTGAGCGCGCCGCCCGAGTTGCCGAGCGCGCCGTCGTCGGCAATGGAAAGCGCGCCGCCGCGCACGGTCCATGGCGTCGACTCGGTGGTGGTGCCGGTCAGCGTCCAGGTGCTGGCGCCCGTCTTTTCGTAGCGCGCGAAGCCGCTGTAGGTGGCGGCGCCGAGCGAAGTGGTGCCGTCGGTCGTGTCGCCGGCCAGCCTCAGCACGTTGCCGGTGCCGGAAGTCACCCTCAGCAGGCCGGTGATCGAGGAGCCGGCGCGCAATTCGAGCTGGTTGTCGTTGCCGGTGATCCGCACCGCGTCGCCGCGCGTGACGCTGTCGCCGCCCACGCCGCCTGTCAGGGTGCCGCTGTTGACGATGCTGTTCGCATTGCCGCGAATGCGCAGGCCTGCGCCTCCGATGCCGTTGGCAGTGTTGTTTCCGCCGGCACCGCCCGCGCCCCCCACCAGTGCCCCGGTGTTGAGCACCGAATTGCCACTGGACTCCAGCGCCAGGCCGGCACCGCCTTCGCCGCCGCCGCCGACCATGCTGCCGATAGTGGCCACGGCGCCATTCCCGCCGTTCCCGCCGGTGGCCGTGCCGGTGTTGACGACAGTGGCGCTCCCGCCTTGCAGCACGATGCCGTCTCCGCCCCCACCGCCGCCGCCGGCCCACTGGCCGACGGCACCCGCGCCACCGTTGCCGCCGATCGTCTGGCCCGCGTTGTTCAGGGTGACGCCGGCCGCCACGGATTGCAGGCCCGCGCCGCCACCGCCGCCGCCGCCGGACAGGCGCCCGCTGCCGCCGGCACCGCCATGGCCGCCCTGCAGGGTGGTGCCTCCTCCCATGTTGATGCCAGCGTCGGAGGTGTACACGGCAGCACCGCCCCCGCCACCGCCACCCGCGCCGTAGACCGGATCCGGATCAGGAGCGCCATCGGTTCCCGAGCCGCCGGTGACCGAGCCGGTCACGCTGGTTGCTCCGACTGCGCCGCCTGTTCCGCCGGGCCCGGCAGCTCCGTCGCGGCCGTTTCCTCCATTGCCACCCGACGGAGGCAGCCCATCGAGGCCGGGGAACTCGCCGACACCACCGCCAACTCCGCCGCTGCCATTGCCCGCGCCGCCCCGGCCGCCCGTGCCACCGCCCTCGACAAATGCAGTCCCGCCGCTGGCCTGCGCCCAAGCTATGCCGGATACACCTGCCAACGCGAACAGGCACACCGCCGCCGCAAGCCGCTTCGTCCTGCGGCGCCCGCCCGTCGTTGCACGCCCCGCATGCGACGCGACAAGTTCCGACACGGCCTGCCAGACACCCAGGGCTCCATTCCAGACAATGCGATAAGCACGGTTCATCCCGCCGACCCCAACGAAAAAGGGGGCCAATTTAATATTTGCAACAGAATGATTCAATTACATAAAGAGTAGTCATGAGCGCCGACGCGCTCCTCCTCCTGTAGGGCATCACCGGGCGGCCGCCCGCGCCCCGTCGCCGCCCGGCAACGATGCCATCGCGTACCGCGATGGATACGGGTCAAAAACAGGGGGAAAATGGTCATCTCATCGCAAAACGCGATGACTTCCCCACCGCCCCATGAGCACATCAGAACGCAGCTTCGCGCGCCGCATCGACCTCACGTCGCTGCAGCTGTTCGTGGCCGTGTGCGAGCTGGGGAGCATCGGCCGCGCCGCCGAGCGCGAGTTCATCGCGGCTTCCGCCATCAGCAAGCGGCTGTCGGACCTGGAGGCCACCCTGGGCACCGCCCTGCTGTACCGCCACGCGCGCGGCGTCGACCTCACGCCGGCCGGCGAAAGCCTGCTGCACCATGCCCGCGCCATGCTCTACAGCCTGGAGAAGATGCAGGGCGAGCTGTCCGAATACGCCGATGGCGTGCGCGGCCACGTGCGGGTGCACGCCAACATCTCGGCGATCGTGCAGTTCCTGCCGGAAGACCTGGGCGCCTTCGCGCGCGCGCACGAGGCCATCAAGATCGACCTGGAGGAGCACCTGTCCAGCGAGGTGGTGCGCGCGGTGCAGGAGGGCGCGGCCGACCTGGGCATCTGCCACGTGCCCGCAGACGCCGATGCCCTGCAGACCCTGCCCTACCGCAGCGACCGCCTGGCGCTGGTGCTGCCCCTGGGCCACCCGCTGGCCTCGGCGCCGCAACTGGACTTCGCGGCCTCGCTGGACTTCGACCACGTCGGCCTGCACACCAACAGCTCGATCTACGTGGCCATGCACCAGGCGGCGCTGGCCGCCGGGCGCAGCGTGCGGCTGCGCATCCACGTCACCGGGCTGGACGCGATGTGCCGCATGATCGACAACGGCCTGGGCATCGGCGTGATGCCGCAACGGGCCTTCGAACTGATGCGCGGCGGCATCGGCCAGCGGCTCGTGAGCGTGCCGCTCACAGACGCCTGGGCGCAGCGCGAGATCCGCCTGGTGGCGCGCGACTTCTCCACCCTGCCGGTGGCGGCGCGCACGCTGGTCAACCACCTGCGCGCGCCGGAGGCGGCAGCGCCCGAGGCCCTCGCCGCCTGACCGACCCTCTTTTTCACCTTTCCCCACGAAGACAACACCGACCATGGCACGCACGCTCTACGACAAGCTCTGGGACGAACACGTCGTCCACACCGAGGAGGACGGCACCGCCGTGCTCTACATCGACCGCCACCTGGTGCACGAAGTGACCAGCCCGCAGGCCTTCGAGGGCCTGCGCGAGGCGGGCCGCAAGCTGTGGCGCGTCAGTTCGGTGGTGGCCACCGCCGACCACAACACGCCCACCACCGGCTGGGAGCGCGGCTACGACGGCATCGCCGACCCGATCAGCAAGGAGCAGGTCACCACGCTGGACACCAACATCCACGAGTTCGGCGCGGCGGCCTTCTTCCCCTTCCTGAGCAAGCGCCAGGGCATCGTGCACGTGATCGGCCCCGAGAACGGCGCCACGCTGCCGGGCATGACGGTGGTGTGCGGCGACAGCCACACCAGCACCCACGGCGCCTTCGGCGCGCTGGCGCACGGTATCGGCACCAGCGAGGTCGAGCACGTCATGGCCACGCAGACGCTGCTGGCCAAGAAGGCGAAGAACATGCTGGTCAAGGTGGAGGGCAAGCTGCCTTTGGGCTGCACCGCCAAGGACATCGTGCTGGCCATCATCGGCCGCATCGGCACCGCCGGTGGCACGGGCTACACCATCGAGTTCGGCGGCTCCGCCATCCGCGACCTCAGCATGGAAGGCCGCATGACGGTGTGCAACATGGCCATCGAGGCCGGCGCGCGCGCGGGCCTGGTGGCGGTGGACCAGAAGACCATCGACTACGTGAAGAACCGCCCGCTGGCGCCCACCGGCGTGGAGTGGGACCAGGCCGTCGCCTACTGGAAGACGCTGCACTCCGACCCGGACGCGAAGTTCGACACCGTGGTCGAACTGAACGCCGCCGACATCAAGCCGCAGGTGACCTGGGGCACCTCGCCCGAGATGGTGCTGCCCATCGATGCCCGCGTGCCGGACCCCGACAAGGAGAAGGACGCCAGCAAGCGCGGCGCCATCGAGCGCGCGCTCACCTACATGGGCCTGGAGCCCAACAAGGCGATGAACGACATCTTCGTCGACAAGGTGTTCATCGGAAGCTGCACCAACAGCCGCATCGAGGACATGCGCGAGGCCGCCGCCGTGGTGAAGAAGCTGGGCCAGAAGGTGGCGAAGAACGTCAAGCTCGCCATGGTGGTGCCCGGCTCGGGCCTGGTGAAGGAGCAGGCCGAGCGCGAAGGCCTGCACGAGATCTTCAAGGCCGCCGGCTTCGAGTGGCGCGAGCCCGGCTGCTCCATGTGCCTGGCGATGAACGCCGACCGGCTGGAGCCCGGCGAGCGCTGCGCCAGCACCAGCAACCGCAACTTCGAAGGCCGCCAGGGCGCCGGCGGGCGCACCCACCTCGTCAGCCCCGCGATGGCGGCGGCGGCGGCCATCAACGGCCACTTCATCGACGTGCGCACCATCGCCTGAGGCGGGAAGAAAGAACGACCATGCAGAAATTCACCGTGCACAAGGGCCTCGTCGCCCCGATGGACCGCGAGAACGTCGACACCGACGCGATCATCCCGAAGCAATTCCTCAAGTCCATCCGCAAGACCGGCTTCGGCCCCAACCTGTTCGACGAATGGCGCTACCTCGACCACGGCGAGCCGGGCATGGACCCGGCCAGCCGCAAGCCCAACCCCGACTTCGTGCTCAACCAGCCGCGCTACCAGGGCGCCTCGATCCTGCTGGCGCGCAGGAACTTCGGCTGCGGCTCCAGCCGCGAGCACGCGCCCTGGGCGCTGGACCAGTACGGCTTCCGCTCGATCATCGCGCCCAGCTTCGCCGACATCTTCTTCAACAACAGCTTCAAGAACGGCCTGCTGCCCATCGTGCTGCCCGAGGCCACGGTGGCGAAGCTGTTCGACGAGGTGGCGGCCTTCCCCGGCTACGAGCTGACCATCGATCTGGACCGTCAGGTGGTCGTCAAGCCGGACGGCGAGGAGATCGCCTTCGAGGTCCAGCCCTTCCGCCGCTACTGCCTGATGAATGGCCTGGACGACATCGGCCTGACGCTGCGCCACAAGGACAAGATCAAGGCCTACGAGGCCGAGCGCCTTGCCGCCAAGCCCTGGCTCGCCCACCAGATGGTGAGCTGAGCCCTCCCCCTTTTTCCCAACGCCATCCACAACGACCATGAAAATCGCAGTCCTGCCCGGTGACGGCATCGGCACAGAAATCGTCGCGGAAGCCGTGCGCGTGCTCGACGCACTCGGCCTGAAGTTCGAGATGGAAAGCGCCCTCGTGGGCGGCGCCGCCTACGAGGCGCACGGCCACCCGCTGCCCGAATCCACCCTCAAGCTGGCCAAGGAAGCCGATGCCGTGCTCTTCGGCGCCGTGGGCGACTGGAAGTACGACAAGCTCGACCGCCCGCTGCGCCCCGAGCAGGCCATCCTGGGCCTGCGCAAGCACCTGGGCCTGTTCGCCAACTTCCGCCCGGCCATCTGCTACGAGCAGCTCACCCACGCCTCCAGCCTCAAGCCCGAACTGGTGGCGGGCCTGGACATCCTCATCATCCGCGAGCTGACCGGCGACATCTACTTCGGCCAGCCGCGCGGCCGGCGCACCGCCGCCGACGGCCACTTCCCCGGCGCCGAGGAAGCCTTCGACACCATGCGCTATTCCAGGCCCGAGATCGAGCGCATCGCCCGCGTCGCCTTCGAGGCGGCCCGCAAGCGCAGCAAGCGCGTCACCAGCGTCGACAAGGCCAACGTGCTGGAGACCTTCCAGTTCTGGAAGGACGTGGTGACAGATGTGCACAAGGACTACCCGGACGTCGAGCTGGAGCACATGTACGTCGACAACGCGGCCATGCAGCTGGTGAAGGCGCCGAAGAAGTTCGACGTGGTCGTCACCGGCAACATGTTCGGCGACATCCTCAGCGACGAGGCGGCCATGCTCACCGGCTCCATCGGCATGCTGCCCTCGGCCAGCCTGAACAGCAGCAATCAGGGCCTGTACGAGCCCAGCCACGGCAGCGCGCCCGACATCGCCGGCCAGGGTGTGGCCAACCCGCTGGCCACCATCCTCAGCGCGGCGATGATGCTGCGCTTCTCGCTCAACCAGGAAGAGGCCGCCCAGCGCATCGAGAACGCGGTGAAGAAGGTGCTGGCGCAGGGGCTGCGCACGCCCGACATCCACAGCGAGGGCACCACCCGCGTCGGCACCCGCGAAATGGGCGACGCGGTGCTCAAGGCGCTGGGCTGAGGGCCCTTCCGCTACAATCGAGGGCGCTATGACTGCCGCCCGCCCGTTCGTCCTGAACCTCCTGCCTGCCGCCCCGGCCGGCACGGGCGCGCGCGCATCCTCCGCCAAAACCACGACGACCATTCAGGGCTGACCCAGCCTGGTTCGTCGCGCGCGCCTTCCCCTGGCCCACGGACGAGCCAGGCGGACAGCCCCTTCGGCGCGGTCTGAAGTCTTCTTTTTCTGACTGATTGACACTGAAAGGGCATTGAAATGAGCAGCAAGTTGGTAGGCCTTGTCGGCTGGCGCGGCATGGTCGGTTCCGTCCTGATGGACCGCATGGCCGCCGAGAAGGACTTCGACCTGATCGAACCCCTGTTCTTCTCCACCTCCAATGCCGGCGGCCAGGCGCCCGCGATGGCGAAGAACGAGACCAAGCTGCAGGACGCCTTCGACATCGAGCAGCTCAAGCGCTGCGAGATCGTCATCACCGCCCAGGGCGGCGACTACACCACCGAGGTCTTCCCCAAGCTGCGCGCCGCCGGCTGGAAGGGCCACTGGATCGACGCGGCCTCCACCCTGCGCATGAAGGACGACGCGGTCATCGTGCTCGATCCGGTGAACATGCCCGTCATCAAGAACGCCCTGGCCAAGGGCGGCACCAACTGGATCGGCGGCAACTGCACCGTGAGCTGCATGCTGATGGGCGTGGGCGCGCTCTACAAGGCCGGCCTGGTCGAGTGGATGAGCACCCAGACCTACCAGGCCGCCAGCGGCGGCGGCGCGCAGCACATGCGCGAGCTGCTGACGCAGTACGGCACCCTCTACGGCGAGGTCAAGGCGCTGCTGGACGACCCGAAGAGCGCCATCCTCGAGATCGACCGCAAGGTGATCGGCAAGCAGCGCGCCCTGTCGGGCCACGAGGTGGCCAACTTCGGCGTGCCGCTGGGCGGCTCGCTGATCCCCTGGATCGACAAGGACCTGGGCAACGGCGTGTCCAAGGAAGAATGGAAGGGCATGGCCGAGACCAACAAGATCATGGGCCTGGGCGAGGGCTTCGGCACGCCCGCCATCCCGGTCGACGGCTTCTGCGTGCGCGTGGGCGCCATGCGCTGCCACAGCCAGGCCTTGACCTTCAAGCTCAGGAAGGACGTGCCGCTGGCCGACATCGAAGCCATGATCGCCACCGACAACGACTGGGTGAAGGTCGTGCCCAACACCCGCGAGGCGACCATGAAGGACCTGACGCCGGTGGCGGTGACCGGCACCATGACCATTCCGGTCGGCCGCATCCGCAAGCTGGCGATGGGGCCGGAGTACGTCGGCGCCTTCACCGTCGGCGACCAGCTCCTCTGGGGCGCGGCCGAACCGCTGCGCCGCATGCTGCGCATCCTGCTGGCGGCCTGACGCCGCCCCCCTGACCAGCCACCGGGGGCCTCAGCGCCCCCGCGTTGCACGCTGACAACGGCCGGAACGTGCCGAAGTTGGTGCGCACTGGTTCAAATGGGCCGTTTTCCTTGTCATTCCCGTCGGGATGATGTTAACGTCCTCTTACATTTTGGGCGTTCTGCCCCTTCCCAGCATGACAAGACATCCGTTGCCCGCGACTGCCGCCCCGGCAGACCGCCCGATTTCCTTGTTTGCCGCGCGCTGGCAGATGTCGCTGCTGGCCGCTGCCGCGGCGGCTGCGCTGGGCGGCGCGAGCATCGACGCCCATGCCCTGGCCCTGGGCCGGCTGAACGTGCAGTCGGCGCTCGGCGAGCCGCTGCGCGCCGAGATCGACGTCACCGAGATCAGCGCTGCCGAGGCGGAGGGCCTGCAGGTCGGCCTGGCCTCGCGCGAGGCCTTCCAGGCCGCGGGCGTCGCCTACAACGAGGCGCTCGCCAACGTGCGCTCCGCCCTGCAGCGCCGTGCCGACGGCCGCTACGTGGTGCGGCTGACCGGCTCGCGCCCGCTGAACGAGCCCTTCGTCGACCTGCTGCTGGAGGCGAACTGGGCCAGCGGCCGCATCGTGCGGGACTACACCCTGCTGCTGGACCCGCCGGTCACCCGCCAGGCGCAGGCCGAGCCGGTGGCTCCCGCCGGTCCCCAAATCGCGCCGGCGCCGCGGGCGGCCCGCAGCACGGCGCCCGACGAAAGCGCCGCGCGCCGCGCCCGCGCCGCGCAGGCTGCCGCGTCCGCGCCGGCACAGGCGCCCGCGCCC